>JAQWQL010000081.1 GCA_029244605.1 Acidimicrobiales bacterium
CTTCAGGTGTTTCTTCTTCAGGTGTTTCTTCTTCAGGTGTTTCTTCTTCAGGTGTTTCTTCTTCAGGTGTTTCTTCTTCAGGTGCATCTTCTTCAGGTGCATCTTCTTCAGTTATAGGTGTGCCATCTTCACCATTTGGATTTCCGTATCTATCTTCCCCCTTCAAAGTCGCAATATCAGCATCGCTGCAAGCTAGTGCACCACTGGCTAAACATAAGAGGATGAGAAGTTTGAAGACCTTGGAAATCATCACATAACTATAACTGAGATTCGTTATTGTAAGAATTAGATTAAAATATTCTTAAATGTAGAACTGTGTTTGCCATATATTGTCTTGTAACTGCCTGAGGGTATTTGTGGCTTCTTTCACATCGATTAAGGCTGGCTTACTTCTACTTCATCAAACAGATTAACTAACCACTCGGAGAACTATTACAAAGCATTGTTTCGTTCAACCTTTATTTTCTTCGAGAAAGGACTAAAGGGTTCCCTTCAGTCCAATCGAGCATTAGTTGCCTCTCAGTGATACACCACTTGGAATCAAATCGGATTAATTTATCGATATATCTTCCAGCCATGACATAGTTGTCGCCACCTTCTATCCCATGAAGCGTATGTTGTGCGTGGAGATAACAACGAGAGGTAGCTTTATCTCCATCGATGGACACCTGATGATTTGAAACAATATGTTGGGATGCAGATAAATCTCCAAGGGTTCTTTCAATTTTTCCCCTTATTTCGTCAATACCATTTAAGTGCCTTGTATCAATAATGAACACTGCATCTTCAGTAAATATTTCTTTGAGCTTCTCGCGAGGGCCATGATCAATAATCCACGTATAGGCAATAGTGAGATCGATGATTTTTTGTATTTCTACAAGTTGACCAATCTGTCCTTCTGTCATTTTGACCTTTCTGTTCTGTTTCTACTTTTGAAAAGAGACGATTAGCTCTTCGACTGCAAAGAATGAATTACGTGCTTGAATAACCGGCCCTTGCTGGTTCTTTTGAAGACTTGGCATCCCTAACCGTTCGATAATCATTTGTGATCCAATTATTGCTTCGTTTCGCGCTAGCTCATATCCAATACAAAAATGTTTCCCTAATCCAAACCCAAAATGGCCACTTCGTCCGGGATCCTTGGAGACACCGGAACGGTTTTCTTTCCCCAGATGCAGATCGGGACGAAATATATCAAAAGTCAACGGATTGTTAAATACCGTAGGGTCTAAATGGGCCGAGGCTAGGCAGGCTCGTATTTTTGCTCCTTTAGGAATTTCGAATCCATGGAGTTCTACTGGCTTGGTGGTAAAACGTTCTTCGCTTATAACGGCGGGCGTTCTTCTCATAGTTTCACTAAAAGCATTCGTCCAAAGCGAATCATCGTCAAGGACAGCTTCTAACGTTTCAGGATGGTTCAGGATATTCCACCACATATTCGCTATTGCTTTATCAGTTGTTTCACCACCTGCAATAAAGAGCAGTCCGCAAAATGCGGTAATTTCTTCCTTCGTCAACCGTTCCCCTTCAATTTCTGCTCTTGCTATCTTTGCAATGTGATCTGTTCGTTGTGGACTGTCAACCTCATTAAGTGACGGGGCGATGTGACTGCAAAAGGCAGCACTAGCATCAAGGCCCTTCTGACGTAACTCCTGAGAATCAGATAAACCCATAATCATTTCGGTAACCCATTGTCGGAAAAGCTGCCCATCTCCCTCCATTCCTAGTATTGCTGAAATTACATCTACCGGAAGCTGTGAACTGAATTCACTAACCAGCGAGATCTCATTTGATCTGGCGAAACGGTTAATAAGATCAGTGACGCAATCTTCAATCAATTTCTCGTAGGACTTCAATCTATTTCCGACAAAGTCAGGAGCTACGATTTTTCTGCGGACAACATGGCCATAGTCATCTCGTGAAATAAGTGTTGGTCCTACCACCTGACCCGTCGTTAACTCATAGGTTGATGAGGAAAAAGTCTGGTAATCGACGAAGAAATCTTTGACGTCGTCATAACGGGTTATCCACCACATGTCCGAGATATCGTCATAGAAGACAGGGAAGTCATTTCGCATCTCTTCCCAAACTATTTCTGGGTTTTTTCGATAGTTCTCTGAATACAGTGTCGAGGAATCCATGCCAAAAGGTATCTCAAAATTTTAATCTACGCTAAAGAAACCTCTATAAACACCTAGCCTCTAACACCTCTAACACCTCTAACACCACTATCGTTAATCTATATGAAACGAGTAATTGCCCTCATATTTCTATTTGTAATTACTTCATGTAGTGGCTCTAGCCCCGAAGTGGATCAACAGGGAGGGAATACAATCGAAACAGAAAATACAACGACGGATAACGAAAGTTGCGATGCATTAGAATCGTTCGATCAATGCCCAGGGTCTTTACCAATGGAGCTTATGGATATAGAGCAAGAACTCCTAGAGGGAGTTGGACCTGACTCAGTCCCGTATTTGCAAAGAAATTATCTACTGAATTGCGTTTCCAGATCTGATACCAGTATCGATCGCAATGAAATTGCGGCAACTTGCCAATGTCTTTATCAAGGGCTCGTTGACCATTTAAGAACGCAAGGAACAGAAATCCAAGCCGTACGCTGGTTCATCGAACTGGAAGATAGCGCTACTGAAGGGAACGTACCCCCTGCATGGGCGATGGAAGTCTTCATCGCTTGCGCGTAGAAGCTGGTTGCTACCTTTCCCACGAGCAATGTGAACGAAACAAGTAACTAAAGCAACCACAGGACCGACAACCTAACACCAGATGTTACTGTTGGACCGTGGACTACCCCATCCCAATGCACCTTGCACCAAAACCTTCTTTTCGAGGGTGGTCACACAAAGTTGCATTCGTCGCCGCGATAGCGCTCTGCCCCATTCTGATATGTCTTTCCCCTCAGGCGCGTATGCTCGCTTCCCTGTATTCCATAGCAGTAATAGGGCTTTTCGGTGTGAGTTCCTGCTACCACGGTTTTTCATGGAACGCTTCCGCTCATGACCTATTACGACGATTGGACCACGCAACGATCTTCGTCACCATCGCAGCAACCTATACACCCATCTCATGGTTCTTACTTCCACGTTCTGCTGCAATAACTGTTCTACTTACAGTCTGGATTGGGGCATTGCTAGGAGTGCTAGTAATGATTTTTTGGCCGAAAGCACCTCAAATAATTCTCATCACCCTCTTCATCATTGTCGGATGGTCTGCTCTGCTAGTCATACATGAATTTTGGGCCGCTTTAAGCACATCAGGTCTCACACTCTTACTACTCGGAGGAGTATTTCACACAATCGGCGCAATCGTCTATGGAACAAAAAAACCTGACCCATGGCCAAACATATTTGGATTTCATGAAATCTTTCACCTATGCGTTATATGCGGAATTGCCGCCCATTACGTAGTAATCGCATTCATTGCACTCCCAGCGGCATAAATATAACGTTCGACACTACATGCAGGCAACCTCTAAACGTTCCAGCATGTATTAATTGTGACCCCTAAATTTTCCAATAGCACCGCATCAGATAATGTTCCTCTAAAGAAACTATGGAGGTAGATATGTTCTTTCTATTAGAAGAAGAAATAGATGACTACGAAAAATTTAGTAGTTGGTTTAATAACGAGGCGGTTCCTAAAATTGAAGCTGCTGGTGGTCGCGTGCTCGTTCAAGGCGTAGAGCTTGAAAATGAAAATATGCTTCACCTTGTTATGGAGAGCCCAGATCAAGAAACTGTCGGCGCATTCATGACAGATGAACAATTCACTGCCGATCGAATCGCTGCTGGCGTACACGTCGAGACTACAAAAGTCACCTTCTTAAAGGGGTAGCACTTTAGAATCACCTGACCCAACGTGATCCTTCAAAAGAGCCAATGATTTTCAAACGCTCCACACGATTAAATGCCTATAACAACTAGGAGTATTAGGCTTACCTAACATATAGTTGCATTCTTAGAAAGAATAGTGTTTTAAATAACTAAAGGAGAATGTATGTATATTTCAGCGCTGAACCTGCGATACTTTTTGCTCTCTAATTATTCTGAGAAATCATAAAGAGGAGCGGATAGAGACCCATTCTCTAACAATGCTTTAGTCCGCTGGCGGACAACTTCTTTTGTTTCCTCATGAGTAATAACCCAGAATTGATTAGTTTGAATGCTCTGTATTACTAATTCTGCCACTAAAGCAGGATCCATGGCACCAGCTAGTAAATCAGATGACTGGTCATTATCCACTAATCCAGCTGCAGGAACACCATCGTTCCATAACCTCTCGGGGCGGTTCCGTTCACTCTCAATAATTCTTGACTGGACCGGTCCCGGGCAAAGGACGGAGGCATTGATATCTGGAAAGGAGGCGAGTTCATTGCTTAGTGTTTCTGTGATAGCTACTATGCCAAATTTTGTGACATTGTATGCGCCTGTTCCAGCGCTTGCTTGAAGACCTTCACTGGATGAGGTGTTGATGATGTGTCCTTCTCCGCTTTCTTTTATTAAAGGGAGAAAGGTTTGGATTCCATGAATTACCGACCAGAGGTTCACTCCGATGGTCCATTCCCAATCTTTCGTGGTTAGGTCATCGAGAAGGCCAGCTGCTACTACACCAGCGTTGTTATGGAGCACATGGACAGCTCCGAAATGTTTTATAGTCTCTTCAGCTAAGTTTTTAATCGCTTCCTTTGAACTGACATCTGTAACTACTCCTACAGCATTTCCGCCGTCGGCAACGATGTCGTCCACTGCTGCATGGAGGCTTTCTTCTTCAATGTCGGCAAGGACCACTGACATTCCTTCTTTACAGAATCTTTCTGCCATAGATTGACCGATTCCGCTTGCAGCGCCTGTGACTACCCCAATTTTTCCATTTAGATTTTCCATATCTTTAAAGTATCATCTATGAATTTAATAAGAAAATCAATAGCGATACGCCTTATTTCAATAGGTAGATTCCTCCAATAGACTAGGTTTGTGTTTCGCCGACTGTTATACCCGCTCGCGTTCTTTACGCTTTTTGTTAGTGTTTTAGCGTGTAGTAGCAACACAGAAGGGAATGAATCTTCACAAGAACCTGAACCAAGCGTTCAGGTAAATGGAGACACAGATTCAGCTGATAAGACGTCTCCGGAACCGACTGCTACTCCGGAACCGGAACCGACAGCTACTCCGGAATCGGAGGAGACACCGAATTGCGGGGAAGATGAATATGAGGGGTGGACAGGGGAATGCTGCCCTACAGATGGATCGAATTCGAATTGCGGAGTTTCCCCATGCCACAAAATCGGTGGATCCCCAGATTGGGAATATGACGACAATGGTGAATGTGTTGAAAAAGAATCTTTACCAGATCCTGAACCTCAGCAATTATCCGGTATTCAAGACATCAGCGCATGCAAGTTAACTATCGATTCTGAAGAAGCTATTTCACTAGCGTATGAAAGGCCAACATATAGACTCGACTCGACAGGACCCGTTGAAACGGTGGTCCTTTTCGCTGATTTCACTGATGTTTCAGCTACGCAAACCACCGAGGAAGTATTTTCCATTATTTCCCCTGGGGCAGAAGATTTCTTTTTTGACCAGTCCTACGGGCGTCTTACTTTGAACCTGTACCCACACCACGAATGGTTACACCTCAGCGGCCAAGCAGCGAACTACAGCGAAGCAATCAAAACGTATTATGGACATAGAGATTTCATCCAGGAAGCAATGGACTTAGCCGATGCCTCCGTTGATTTCACCGGAATTGATTCAGTTCTGGTTGTTTCAACACCCAACGCGACTCAAGTAGGGTACGGCCCGACCATGATCGGATTTGGCGGCACAGAAGGGTCGCTAATCGCAGATGGAATGTTCATCACCAACGGAGTAACTTCAGGAGCTGATCTTACCTACTGGGGAGATCTTTGGTATCCACATGAAATGGGGCACTCACTAGGATTACCGGATCTCTATGGAGCATCTATTCCAGGACGTGCTGGTTTCACAAGACCTTTCAGCCTCATGGATGACATCGGGAGTTCAGCGCCAGGCTACATGGGATACTCTCGATGGATTCTCAAGTGGTTAGACGATACCCAAATAGCCTGCATCAATGGAACCACGACAGTTTCCCTCACCCCACTAGCAATACCTGAAGGACTAAAACTTGCACTGATTCCATTTAGTCAAACGCATGCCCTCGCCGTTGAAAGCCGAAGGCAAATAGGGTACGACAGTGATCTAGCCCGTGAAGGAGCTGTCGTATATCTCGTCAATACGGAAAATGGGGTCGGCGGAAGCTACGGAGAAGGCCCAATGGAAGTATTAAACGATGCCCAAGCACTCTTACCAGGCGAATCTCTAACTTACGAAAATGTAACTGTTACATTCGAAGAGACCAGTACCGAAGCCGATATCATCCAAATCCAAATCAACGAATAACTTCCTGTGCCCTACAGTGGTAAAGAGGGAAATAGGTCACAGTCAAGAATATCCCCATCGACAAGTCCAGGGTCAGACGTAGGAATAGCAACCTCGCCATTTTGAAGGCAGTAGCGGGCATCATCCCCGCACCACCTTGTTGCCAACGCCCGCCGCCGATGTTCTTGACTGATATTTCCTGGTGATCCATGCACGCTCATACCCTGAAAAATCAGGCAATCACCTGGTCCCATATCCCAACTTAAAATTTCATATTCTTCTAACTCTGCTTCAATGTTGGGAAGTTCCGGTAAATCAGTTCCTTCATAAGGAGAGTCATCAAGAAAATGGTGGGGGTTATGGGCCGGCCAATTGTGGCTGCCTTTAACAAACTGAAGAGAAGAGTCTTTCGGGATGGGATCTAAGGGAACCCAAACCGAACAAACTTGCCGCCCTGATACGGCCCAGTAGGGCTGGTCTTGATGCCAAGGAGTCCGTTCAGGAGTTTCTATTTCTTTAACGAACATTTGATCGTAAAAGAAATTAATACGAGAAGACCCCATTACATCTGCGGCGATTTTCGCTGCCGGAGATTCAAAGACAAACCTCCGGAACGCTGGAATGCGCTGCCACATATTTAAATCGGCGAAAAATCTTCCTCGGCTACCTTCTGAGGCGTACTCTTCTGCAAAGTTCCAGGATTCGTAAGAGCTACCTCAAAGGCATCGCAGAGGAGATCAACCCATCCAAGATCCAAAACGTCTGACACAAGGACCACCCCGTCACTTTCATAGGCGCTCCGTTCCTCTTGGGTTAAGTTTCTAAGAGGTTCAGTGCCAATTCGGGTTTCCATCTATCTCCTAGGGGAGATCCCAATTTTCAAGTGCAGCTTTTGAGCGAACGATGAGGTCATCTAGTTGGGAATGCAGACGATACGCTCTTTCAGCAGCGCCCGGATCTTGTTCAAATGCTTCTATGTACAGTTCTCTAAGTTCAAGCAAGCGCTTATAAATCCGCTCAGCTATCGTGAAATCGTTTTGGGTTTCAAAAGTGAACCTAAAACGATCAATGTTGATTTGAACTTCCGCATTCCAATCTGGCGGTATCTTCACGTCTCTATCCACTTATTGAACCTAACAAACCCTGAAGAATATCCAAACTAGCCGCTGCATCATTCACAGGACCCAAACCAGCATCTGGAACCCTATCTATAGCCTGATCCTGTTCTAAAACCCACCAGACTGATTTTGGTAGAAGCGGAATAATCGCGGAAAGATCAAGGTCTCCTTCGCCAAGAGGGACAAAAACACGTTGTGCGATAGCCGTATCAAAGTCGACCTCATGACGAACCATTTTTCTCCCAAGGTCAAGATTGAGATCCTTAATATGGACGAGATTAATTCGATCTCCCGCCATTTGAATAAAGCTCTCCGGATCAAGGTCGCCACTCGCTATATGGGCAGTATCAAGACACCACCCGCAGGAACTAGATTCCATAACCCTTTGCATGTCTTCTTTTGTTTCAACCAATGAACCTACGTGGGGATGCAGGGCCTGCATCAACCCCATTGAACGACAGAGTTCTTCCACAGCATCTAAACCATCACAAAGTTCCTTCCATCCATCGTCTTCGAGACGCCCACCCGCCTGCATGCTGCCAGGCTTCGGGACGGTGATAAGAACTTCACCGCCCATATCTAGGAGCCGGCTTCCCGCTTTCCGAACAGATTCAAGGGCATCCTGACGAGATGCCTGTTTATGGATAACAAATGAAACAGGTCCAGACACAGCTGCTAAACCATAATTCTCTAGAATTATTTTCGCTTCGAAGCCATCTTCAGGCAAGAACCCAGAAACTCCAGCTTCTATCGCAACAAATCCAATCTCAGCTATTTCTGAAAGGATACGTTCTCGAGGTAAATCAATACCCCACCTGTTATTACCCACAAAGCCCCAAGTAATAGGTGTCGTAGCAATACGAGGTTCCATGGGCGTATGTTACACCACGAAAAGATCATGGCTCTTTCCAAGAAACCATTAACAAGTTTCACAGTGACCATCTGCCATTTTTCGGCCTAAGATATGGGAAACGATAAACGGGCGGGGTAATGGCGACAACCGAAAGCGAAATCAGCGCGGCTGAAAATCTTCGAGAACGGTATCGAATTGAACGCGAAAAACGCTTACGAGCGAATGGTCAGAACCAGTATCTTGAGCCAACTGGGCGTTTCGCCCACCTGCTCGAAGATCCCTACTCAAATCTTGACCAGCGTGAACCTTTCCGAGATGAGATCACCGTAGCGATCATCGGAGGAGGATTTGCTGGATTATCGGCGGGAGCTCGTCTCAAAGAGGCAGGCATCGAAGATATTATGCTGATTGAAAGCGGAGGAGATGTCGGCGGTGTCTGGTATTGGAACCGGTACCCGGGGGCAATGTGTGACACGGCAGCGATGGTGTACCTTCCGCTTCTTGAAGAAACAAACTATTTCCCATCAGAGAAATACGTCCAAGGATACGAGATACATGCCCATGCCCAGCGGATCGCAACTACCTTCGATTTATACGACAAAGCCCTTTTTTCAACCAAAGTGGAAGACCTAAGCTGGAACGAAGACCTCAACCGGTGGATTATCAAAACCAATCAAGGTGATGAAATTAAAGCACAGTTTGTCGCTATGGGAACTGGCCCCATGCACCACCCGAAACTTCCCGGCATTGCCGGCATTGAGGATTTTCAGGGGCATATGTTTCACACAGCAAGATGGGACTATGACTACACCGGTGGAGACCGAACAGGGAAACTCCTTGATGGGCTATCTGACAAAAAAGTCGGAATCATCGGGACAGGCGCAACCGCAGTCCAATGCATTCCCCATCTCGCTGCTAGTGCGGGAGATCTTTACGTTTTTCAAAGGACACCATCATCTATAGATATACGTAACAACCGGTCGTTGAATGATGAGGATTTTTCTGACCTTGAAACAGGCTGGCAGAGAGAATGGTTAATTAATTTCGCTACTTTGCAGGCTGGAGGCTTCGCAGACACTGACCTTGTAAAGGATGGATGGACAGATATCGCCATCCGGATCAGGGACAGAATTGTAGGGAAACTTCAAGAGAATCCCGGGTCCGCACTAGAGGATGTTTGGTTAGAAGCTTTCGCTGAATCAGATGATGAAAAAATGAATGAAATACGTGCCCGTGTTGACACCGTTATTAGCGATCAAGTTACCGCTGAAGCACTTAAACC
>JAQWQL010000091.1 GCA_029244605.1 Acidimicrobiales bacterium
ATGAGTGCAGAAGCTCCTGGTCATAAATCTGACATGCTCCGTTCGACCGCTACGAAAACAGCGAAAACGCTCTGGTCAGTCTATTTCGTTACGACACTCGTGATCATGCTTGCGCTCTGGATAACGCCGGGCCCGACATTATTCGATGCAGTAAATCACGCACTTTCCACTGCGGCGACTGGTGGATTCTCAACATACAACTCTTCAGTGGGGTACTTTGACTCGGTAGCAGTCGAGGTAATTCTTATTGCAGGAATGCTTTTTTGTGCGATAAGTTTCACTTTGCATTACAAGGTCTTTGTGCAGAGAGAAAAACTAGCATGGGTAAAATCATCAGAAACTAGGGTTTTCTTAAGCGTCGTATTCTTTGTAGGGGCGCTCGTTACGCTAATTAATCTCTCCGATGGGTTAGCATCATTTCCTACTGTTTTTCGTGATTCGATGTTTAACGTTGTAGCGCTCGCTAGTTCAACAGGTTTCGGAAACGTACGGGCTGATGGCATAGGAGATTTCGTTCTATGGGGAAGCGCCACTCAGATAACCCTCCTTTTTTTGATGACAATCGGCGGTACGACTGGATCAACTGCTGGGGGAATGAAAATCCTACGTCTTCAAATAGGTTTTAAAGCTTTAAGGAGAGAATTACGTTTGTTCGAACATCGAAAAGGAGTGTTTCCGATAACAATGGGCCGAGAGCCAATCTCGGACAGAATCATTTCATCCGCCCTAGCATTTGTTGCTTTGTTCATAACCTTTGTGATCCTCGGTACAGTGGCTATCTCAGCTCTTGGAAATGATCTGCTTACTTCCGCCAGTGGAGCTATCTCTGCAATGAGTAATATGGGTCCAGCTCTTGGAGAAGCTGGGCCGACAAGTAACTATTTGTCATTTAGCCGTCCATCTCGATCTATCCTTGCATTTTTAATGATCCTCGGCCGTTTAGAGATTTACGCTGTCCTATTGATGCTGGTTGCTCCAGCAAATCGAATCCTCATTCGGAAGTAATTATCAACTTGAAAAAAATGATTGGCAGAATGTTCTCAAGTGATGTTGATCCTCCACACCGCAAATTTCTCGTGCTGAATGCATAGATAATTGAGGAACCCCGATATCGATTGTTCTCACTCCAAGACTTGCTGCAGTAGTCGGCCCTATTGTTGATCCACAGCTTAGGTCGCTTCGATTCGCAAATATTTGAAAAGGTATTTCACTATTAACGCAGATTTTTTTACTAAATGCTTCTCCGATTCCGTCAGTTGCATACCGTTGATTGGCGTTCCGTTTGATAACTATTCCTTCGTTTAACTTAACGATGTGATTTAAGTCATGCCGCTCGGGGTAATTCGGATGCGTGGCGTGAGCGCCATCTACAGATGCACAGAAAGATTTTTCAAACGCTACTGCCCGTGATTCTGAAGAGCAGCCTGACATTATCCGGTTGATTACGGTCGACAAGAAATTCCCAGATGCCCCTACGGAAGAAACACTTCCAACTTCTTCATGGTCAAATAAACATACCAGTGGGATAGTCTCTGAATTTGAAACATCAAAATCAGATAATGCAGTAATTGCTGCATAACACGAAACTAAATTATCTATTCTGCCGGAAACTAGCCACTCCTCGTTGGCTCCCAAAATTGTTGACTCTTGGGCATCATGTAGCATCAGGTCCCAAGAGAGTATCTTCCTAGAAGAAATAGACAACTGATCGGCAATCCATTCATTAAAGGCAAGAGAATCTGCTGGTAAGTCAGTCCATATGGGCGCTAAGTGGGTCTCTGCATTAAGTTTTAGCCCTTTCTTATTTACATCTCTATCTAGGTGAATTGCCAATTGGGGAATTCGGCAGATAGCTCCATTCGAAGAAAAAAGAACCTGTGCGAAAGGATCGCCTTCGACTATAACTCGTCCAGAAATACCTAAATCACGATCCAGCCACGAATTCAATAAGGGGCTGCCGTAGGTTTCAACAGACAGTTGCCCAAAGGTATTGCTTGATAGTAATTGAAGAGGTTTCAGCCGAAGATTTGGGCTATCAGTATGTGCTCCTAATATCCGGAAACCATTTTCAAATGGCAAGTTGTCCGCTTCGACCCATGCAACAATGCTCCCATCTCTTATGAAGAAGTTCCGATTTGTTCTGCTATCCCAATTGTCGTGACCTGGAACTTCAGAAAATCCATGTCCCACGAGAAGCTCTTTGACGTTGTTTATAGCATGAAAGGGAGAAGTAGAGGCGTCAAGAAATTCTTGTAGATTATTGATTTCTTTCTCCAGAGCACTATCCATGACAGTTATTGTGCCCGCATGGCCACCAGTTTTCCATACTTGAGAAAAAATCTTTGGGGAATAGTGTCGAAATAGATAGAATATGTTGCTGGTCCTCTTTACCAAGCACAGACGTTATAGAAACGAAGGAAGTCTGCATGACTGAAAATCCAGATCTGCCTCAACCGCAAGGGTTGTATGACCCTTCAAACGAGCATGATTCCTGCGGGGTGAACTTCATCGCCAACTTAAAAGGCCAAAAAAGTCATGAGATCGTTGCTTCTGCTATCGGAGCACTTTGTCAACTGCAGCACCGAGGGGCATTAGGATCAGAGGAAAACACTGGTGATGGCGCTGGAATTCTGATTCAAGTTCCGGAAAAGTTCTTAAGAGAGGTAGTGGATTTCGAACTTCCACCTGGGGGGTCGTTTGCTACTGGTATGGCATTCTTGCCACAAGACCCAAGAGAATATGATGAAGCTGTTTCGTTTGTAGAGAGGATCGCTGCAGAATTGGGATTTTCATTACTCGGTTGGAGAGATGTCCCTATAGATGGTTCCAATCTCGGTTCCGGTGCAGTGGGAACTATGCCAAAGTTCTCTCAACTCTTCCTTGAATTCAAAACTGATGACGGAAGCAGTCTCTCCGGAATAGACCTAGACCGGAAAGCTTACATATTGCGTAAACGATGCGAGCATGAGATCCATTTCGAAAGAGCTGATGTAGCGGGAGAAGGAATGGGGGGTATGTCAAAAAGGCATTCCGGCGTCTATTTTCCCAGTTTGTCGTCGCGTACATTTGTCTATAAAGGGATGTTAACAACTCCTCAGCTTGGAGAGTTCTTTCTAGATCTAACCGATGTACGCGTTGAAAGCGCTTTAGCCCTCGTTCACTCAAGATTCTCAACGAATACATTTCCGTCTTGGCCGTTAGCGCATCCGTATAGATTTATTGCTCACAATGGCGAAATTAATACAGTACAGGGAAATAGAAATTGGATGAGGGCTCGAGAAGCAGCGCTTGAATCGAAGTTTCTCGATGTAGAAATGGACGAACTATTTCCAATTTGCACCCCTGGGGCATCTGACACAGCTGCATTTGATGAGTGCCTAGAGCTTCTTGTCTTAGGCGGGTACTCGTTACCCGAAGCGGTTCTCATGATGATTCCTGAACCGTGGGAAAACCATGAAAGCATGAGCGACCCTCTCAAATCTTTTTACCGCTATCACGCGACAAGGATTGAACCTTGGGATGGTCCGGCTTCAATAATTTTTACAGATGGGGAAGTTGTTGGTGCTGTCCTAGACAGAAACGGACTTCGACCCTCACGGTATTGGCTTACCGATGACGATTTGGTAATTATGGCCTCAGAGGTTGGGGTCGTAGATATACCGAGTTCAAAAGTAATTGAAAAAGGACGATTGCAGCCTGGCAAGATGTTTTTCATTGATACTGTGCAAGGCAGAATTGTCCGTGACGACGAGATAAAAGAAATGCTTTCATCAGCCCATCCATATGCAAAATGGCTAGAAGAGAATGAAATAGCGTTATCTGACCTTCCGGATCGAAACGTAGCTCGTCCAGAGAACAGTCCGTTAGTTACTCGACAGAAACTCTTCGGCTACTCGAATGAAGAGTTGCGTCTTTTGATGACACCAATGTACATGAATGGGAAAGAAGCTATCGGGTCGATGGGGACCGACACACCACTTGCAGTCCTTTCCAACCGCCCGCGCCTTCTCTACGACTACTTCAAGCAGTTGTTCGCACAAGTGACAAATCCACCTCTTGATGCAATGCGTGAAGAGATCGTAACTTCAACGTATGGCTGGCTAGGCCCAGAACAGAATCTACTTGAAAGCGTTCCAGAGTCTTGCCGGAGGATTTTTCTAGAGCATCCAGTCATCACAAATAAGGAACTCCTGCGATTGCTTGATATTGACGGAGAGCTAAGTGGGCAATCTGGGCATAGTCAATTCCAAGCAGAAGTAATCCAATGTCTTTATCCAGTAGATGAAGGTGGTAGCGGTCTTCGAGCAGCTGTAGAAAATACGCGTGCTCTGGTCACAAAAGCTATCGAGTCCGGAAAGAACCTCATAGTTCTTTCTGACAGGGGCGCTAGCGCTAGCCATGCCCCTATTCCAGCCCTTTTGGTTACATCAGCAGTTCACCACCATTTGATTAGAGAGAAAACTCGTTCAGAAGTCAGTCTCATCATCGAAACAGGAGAAATGCGCGAAATTCACCACCTTTGCCTTCTTCTTGGGTATGGCGCCAATGTTGTGAATCCGTATCTGGCCTTTGAAACAATAGCTGACTTGGTTGATCGACGAACCATGGATGATGGTTCGGTCATTACGGTTGAAGATGCGTACAAAAATTTCGTTAAGGCATTCGATAAAGGCGTGTTAAAGGTCATGTCCAAGATGGGTATCTCTACAGTAAGAAGCTACATAGGATCGCAAATCTTCGAAGCTATTGGACTGGGGAAACCCTTAGTTATTGACGCGTTCCCAGGAACAATGAGCAGGTTAGGCGGTGTGGGTTACGCTCAAATAGCTGAAGAAGTAAAATTCCGACACCAGATTGCATTTCCTTCGGTTCCGACTCACCGCTCGCACCGCCAGTTAGTAGCAGGAGGAGAATATCAATGGAGGCGCGAAGGGGAGTATCACCTATTTAATCCAGAAACTATCTTTAAATTGCAACACGCTACCCGCCAGGGTCGGTTCGATATTTTTAAGGAATATACGAGTCGCGTAAATGAACAAAGCACGAATCTAGCGACGCTACGCGGACTCTTTAAGTTCAATTTCGGGATTCGTGAACCAGTCCCCTTAAGTGAAGTTGAACCGATCCAAGAAATAATGAAAACTTTTTCTACAGGTGCAATGTCATATGGTTCAATTTCTGCTGAGGCGCATGAAACACTGGCAATCGCAATGAATCGAATAGGGGCAAAGTCGAACACAGGTGAGGGTGGAGAGCATCCCAGCAGGTATCAACCTGATGAGAATGGAGACCTTCGAAGATCAGCTATTAAGCAGGCAGCTTCTGGAAGATTTGGCGTTACTAGCGAATATCTTGTGAATGCTGATGATATACAAATCAAAATGGCACAGGGGGCGAAACCCGGTGAAGGTGGACAGCTACCTGGTCATAAGGTGTGGCCTTGGATAGCTGAAGTTCGCCACTCCACACCTGGTGTTGACCTAATCTCGCCACCACCTCATCATGACATTTATTCAATTGAAGACCTGGCGCAACTCATCCACGATTTAAAGAATGCTAACCCAGACGCTCGGATACATGTGAAATTAGTTTCCGAGCTTGGTGTTGGTACGGTTGCCGCAGGTGTATCCAAAGCTCATGCAGACGTTGTTTTGATCTCAGGGCATGATGGGGGTACTGGGGCATCCCCGCTGACATCGATAAAACATGCTGGAACTCCATGGGAATTGGGGCTTGCGGAAACGCAACAAACGTTGTTGCTAAATAGCTTGAGAGACAGGGTAGTGGTTCAGTGTGATGGCCAATTAAAAACAGGGAGAGATGTCGTCGTCGCGGCACTTCTAGGTGCGGAAGAATTTGGATTTGCAACAGCTCCGTTGGTTGTGATGGGATGCGTGATGATGCGTGTGTGTCACCTAGACACTTGCCCAGTAGGTATTGCAACGCAGAATCCAGAATTGAGAAAAAAGTTCGAAGGGCAGGCTGACCATGTCGTAAACTTCATGGAGTTCATCGCCGAAGAGGTTAGAGAGCTTCTCGCTGAGCTCGGCTTTAAAACATTGAAAGAAGCAGTAGGCCAAGTTGATGCACTGGATGTTTCGGACGGAGTGAACCATTGGAAGGCAGCTGGTTTAGATCTCTCGCCTATTCTGTACCAGCCTCCGCTCCCATCTGACGCAGTCAGGTATTGCCGAGAGAAACAAGATCACGGGTTGGAACATGCGCTAGATCAAACGCTTATTCAATTAGCTGAGGGGTCACTTAAACACGGAGATCGCATTCACTTAGAAATGCCGATTCGTAATGTCAATAGAACCGTAGGGACTCTACTAGGCCATCACTTAACGAAACGCTGGGGAGGTGAGGGCTTGCCAGATAACACCATCACTGTAGATTTCACCGGTTCTGCAGGAAATAGTTTTGCCGCTTTCGTTCCATCTGGGATAACGCTTCGTTTGCATGGTGACGCAAACGATTATCTCGGTAAAGGGCTAAGCGGTGGAAGAGTTATCGTTTCCCCTCATGAAGACTCTCCTTTCAGCGCAGAAGAAAACGTTATAGCTGGAAATGTAATTCTGTATGGAGCTACTGGTGGGGAAGTATATATAAATGGTTTGGTCGGTGAACGTTTTTGTGTACGAAACTCTGGAGCCCTTGCTGTTGTAGAAGGCATCGGGGATCATGGGTGTGAATACATGACCGGAGGGCGCGTTGTCGTACTTGGAGCAACAGGTCGGAATTTCGCAGCTGGCATGTCAGGAGGTATAGCTTATGTTCTTGACGCCGATGGTACTTTCCCCAGCAAAGTTAATAGAGAGCTTGTTGACTTAGAAGAGCCAGATGAGAGTGACACTGGTTGGCTGCGTGAGACAATCGCAAAACACCAGAAGGAAACTAAGTCAAGATTAGCTAAGGAGCTTATCGATTCATGGCCTAAAGCAATGGAGCAATTCGTAAAAGTTGTCCCCCGAGACTATAAGAGAGTTTTGGAAGCTATGGCTGCCGCCGAGGCTAATGGGACCGACATTGTGAAAGCGGTAATGCCGACAATGGGGGGCGCATAATGGGTGATCCTAAGGGATTCATGAAACATGATCGGGTTGTCCCGAATTATCGACCCGTTCCTGTTCGCCTACGAGATTGGAGTGAAGTCTATGAGCCAATTGACGTTGAGACTCTGAAGTCACAGGCATCGCGATGCATGGACTGTGGTATACCATTTTGCAACAATGGCTGCCCTCTTGGGAATCTAATCCCAGACTGGAATGATTTAGTTTATAAAAACGAATGGAGAAGAGCTATAGAGGCACTTCACGCCACTAATAATTTCCCGGAGTTCACAGGTCGATTATGCCCAGCTCCCTGTGAAGCTGCATGTGTTTTGGGGATTAACGAGGATGCTGTAACAATAAAGCAAGTAGAAGTTGAAATCATCGAACGTGCATGGAATGAAGGTTGGGTCCATCCAATAATCTCTGAGCGGAAAACAGGAAAGAAAGTAGCAGTTATTGGGTCAGGGCCAGCTGGTTTAGCTGCTGCGCAGCAGTTAACTCGTGCAGGTCACGCTGTAACTGTTTTTGAACGATCTGAAAAGGTTGGAGGTTTACTGCGTTATGGGATACCTGAATTTAAAATGGAGAAACGTTTCCTCGATAGAAGAATTGAGCAGATGAGCGATGAGGGGACGACGTTTAAAGCAGGTATAGAAGTTGGGAAAGATCTAGACATTGATCAGCTACAAAGTGATCATGATGCGATCGTTTTAGCGATTGGAGCGACGCAATGGCGTGACTTGCCGATACCCGGACGTGATTTAAATGGTGTTTATCAAGCAATGGAGTATTTGGTTCCAGCGAATCTAGTAGCTGAAGGTCAATTGGAGTTACACCCCTTCTCTGCAGCTGGGAAGAACGTGATTATTATAGGTGGAGGTGATACCGGAGCTGATTGCCTCGGGACAGCTCACCGCCATGGAGCAGCTACGATTCATCAATTCGAAATAATGCCGGAACCTCCAGACATCAGAGATATTTCGACGCCTTGGCCTACATGGCCGATGATGCTCCGGACATCTTCCGCTCATGATGAAGGTGGCGATAGGGTCTTCTCGATTAGCACTAAACGATTTATCGGGGATGATGGTCAACTAACTTCTTTAGAAACTATTGATGTTGAAACTATCTATGAAGATGGGCGAATGAAGTTCGACGAGGTGACCGGCACGGAACGTCAATACAAGGCAGATTTAGTATTCTTAGCTCTTGGTTTCACCGGACCAGAACAAATTGGTGTCGCTTCTGAGCTTGAGGTTGATCTCGATGATCGAGGAAATATTGTTCGCGACGAAAACTGGATGAGTGCTAGAGAAGGCGTATTTGTTGCTGGAGATGCCGGTAGGGGACAAAGCTTGATCGTTTGGGCAATTGCTGAAGGTAGAGCCTGTGCGGCGGCTGTCGATCAGTGGTTGGAAGGGAATTCGTTACTCCCTAAGCCGGTAACACCATTCACGCAACAATTGCGGTAGCACTACCAATTCGGCTCAGCATCAAGAAAATCCAAAGCTGCCTCCAAAAAGTGAAAGTCCTTTGGAGTTGCGAAATGGTCGGCACCTTTTAAAGTCACTAGATCTGCTTCAGGTAGCGATTTCATTAACGTAGTAGCCGGGCCAGCAAAGTCATTTTCACCTAATACAACTAAGACTGGGATATCGAGTGATGTTAGGTCCGTAGGAAGGATAGGAGTGTGGTGTCCGCTTAGATACTTTGCAATGTAACTTCCATTTATGTCTGCGTGTTCAGCTAGTCGGCTGAAGTAAAGGGTTTCTGGATCTTCTACGCTTCCCTTGCCGCTGATAGCTTTTGAAATTTTTAATCCTCGCGCTTGGTCAGGTTCAAATAGGCTGTCACCAACTCCGGAAAGGACAATTTTCCTAAATCGCTCTGGTTTCAGGAGTGCGGTTTTTAAGAGAATCTGCGCACCCAGTGAAAATCCGATTCCGTCGACCACGGGAGGAGCTATATGCAGGTTCACATAGTTGACTAAGTCACCGTTGAAGTCTTCAGAAGGCGAATACTCTGTTCCGTGTCCTGGCAAGTCAATTGGTAGATAATCCCTACCTGCTTCATTGACTAGATCAAACCACCCATTTTCTCCCCATGTCCTTTGTGAAGTCGTTGCAAGTCCGTGCAGAAAAAGAATTGGTGGCAAATCGGTCACGAATTCCATATTAGGCCGAGGGGTTGGAGTAAGCGAGTAGGGATAAAAACACATTAGCCCCGTCAGGTTTTCTGCCGAAACAGAATTCCTTTCGGGGCTGTGCAGTTTAACGCAGTTCCTAAGTCATCCCCTGAAGGACTTCCCTGGTTCCGGTACCTTTCCGATCCAGCTTTCGCCTTTTCGACCTTCCCACCTTCGCTTTCTTCTCCTAAGAGTTTCTACTTGTGTGTTCTGGCTCGCTTTCCCCCTAAGGGTCCTGCTCTTCCGGCCTTCCTTCCCTTCATCCGAAGATTCCGGGTTAGTCGTCTGTTTGGTTTTCCACCCTAGGGCTTCTTCCCATTCAGTTGATTCTCTACATAAGTAGATCCTCACCGTTAAACCTGTTCCAGTGGCCGTTCATACCTTCCGATGGCCGAGCCTACCCGGGTTTCGATGCTGCCACCGCTTCCCGTTTGGTTTTGCCATTTTCTTGTATGCCGTTGTCACCGGCTTGAACACACATTTACATTTTCTTTTAGATCTGTCAAGTGATTTTTGGAAATCCTCAGCTTTTCCCCAGTATTAATTTGTAATCCCCAAATACGACGACATTGCCCACAGTATTTCCACAGGATTTTAGCTATTCAGTTGCAAAAATCTGGTCAAGATTCTCGAAGTGTTTAAACTCTAAAGCATTCCCCGAAGGGTCGCGGATAAACATCGTCCATTGCTCACCAGGAAGATTTTTAAATTTAACGTGAGGCTCAATCTCGTATGCCCATCCGGCAACGTTTAGACGCTTGACGAGGGTCTTCCAATTAGTATCATCAAGGATTACTCCGAAATGTGGAACAGGTACAAGGTCTCCATCAACAACGCTCGTAACCTTATCTAAAAAGTCGGTATCTGAGTCGTCAAGGTGGAGGACAAGTTGGTGTCCAAAAAAATTGAAGTCGACCCATCTTTCATCTGAACGCCCTTCGCTTGCTCCCAGTATTCCTACATAAAAATTTCTCGCTTCTTGTAGGTCCTTTGCAGGGATGGCAAGGTGAAATAGGGGAGTGGGCATTAGACCCATTCGTTCCGGCTCTGAAGAACCTCTTTGAGTACCAGCGGCTTATCGGTCATAATCCCATCAACGCCTAAATCTAGTAATCTATGCATTTCACTAGGTTCATTAATCGTCCAAGCATGAATCGCTTTTCCAATCGAATGAACCCGATCGATAAAAGCTTCTGTAATTAAAGGAACTCCCTTGATAGTTGTCGGGACCTGAACACATTGCCCATTCAATACGGTCGAATTGTTGGTAAATTTCCCTAAACGAAGCCTCGTGACTCCTGAAGGTCCGATGCCCGTGCATAGACCCTTACCAACAAGTTTCGAAATTTCGTGATTTCGTCTATCAGAAAAAGAGGATACGCAAATACGAGAGGCTGCCCCTGCCTGTTTGATGACTTCTGCTAGCGGTTCAGCAACTCGGTCACTTTTTGGATCAATGTTGAAACGCGCTTGAGGAAAAGTAGTTAGTAACTCTACTAGCAGTGGGATTTCAGAGCGCTCTTCTATGAGGGCGGTTTTGATAATCGGTAGAGGTGTTTGGGATACTTTTCCAGCGAGGTTCGTCACACGGTCAAGGATGTCATCGTGGAATGCTATGACATGTCCATCTGAGGTTAGGTGAACGTCAGTTTCTAGATACCGGTAGCCGATATTAACTGCAGATTGAAATGCTTCCATAGAATTTTCGGGTGCATCTAATGCACCACCCCTGTGGGCAAAAGCGATTGGATAATCGACATCAAGATAGGTAAATTTATTTCTCAAATTTTCCTCCGAATTCTTAAATGTATACACCGAAAGTGTTCTATCACGCATTGCAGGGACAAATTCAAGCTGATACCCCCTAATCGTCTACAAGGTCGGTAGCGTTAAAGCATGGATAGGCGCACTAAAATTATTGCAACAATCGGACCGGCAAGTGACAGTGAATCGACTTTGCGAGATCTCGTAGATGCAGGAATGGACGTAGCACGACTGGGACTTGCGCACGGAACTCTTGATGAGGCACTCGAACGCTATCAGAGAATTCGGAAAGTCTCTAAAGACTTGAAGAAACGAGTTGGAATATTAGTTGATTTGCCAGGTCCTAAGATACGGTCAGCTCCTTTTCCAAGTGAGGGTTCTCTCCTAGAAAAAAATACTGTCATCAAACTAATTCCGGGGACAAAGGCGTCTTCTGAAAGCATTGTAGAAGTCGCATATGAAAATGTTTTAGATGATCTAGTTCCCGGGGATGTGATTCCATTCGGTGATGGGCAGGTGGTGGCTCGTGTCGAAAGCGTAGGAAATGATGAAGCGACAGCGACCGTAACAAGTGGGGGCGTGTTGCACGGTCGCCCAGGGATCCGGATCCCTTCAGAACGACTTAGTTTGCCGACACCTACCGATGACGATCTTCATAAGCTTGATGCATTTGTTGAACAAGGTGTTGATATGGTTGCTGTCTCTTACGTCCGGTCAGCTCATGATGTGCGGAGAGTGGGTACTGAACCACACCCTCGCGGCCCTCTCGTAGTGGCAAAGATTGAAACTCGATCTGCTGTCGAAAATCTTGCAGGAATCATTGAAGCTTCTGCTGCGATAATGGTTGCTCGGGGAGATCTCGGAACAGAATTTGACATAGCTGATCTACCACACTTGCAAAAGAAGATCATAGCTGAATGTATAGCGGGAGGCTTACCAGTAATTACCGCCACACAGATGCTGGAATCTATGATGAATAACTCTTCTCCAACGCGGGCTGAGGCATCAGATGTAGCTAACGCTGTTTTCGATGGCACTTCGGCAATTATGCTTTCCGGAGAAACTGCTATAGGAAACTATCCTGTTGAAAGCGTAGAAACTATGGCCCGTATCGCTCAAAGAGCTGATCAGTCATTTGATTTCGGCCGATGGGCGGAACGCGTAGCAGAACTCAGGCAAACAAGTGAGACAGATGAGAAAAATGGAAACTCACAAGGAATAACGGATGCGATGACTTTGGCTACATGGAGGGCTGCAAATGAACTTGATCTAGCTGCGCTTTTATGCATCTCAGGTTCTGGTTTCACTGTACGGTCTATGGCTAGGTTCCGCCCTAATGTTCCGATTCTCGGTATGACAATGGATGAACGGACAGCGCAACAATTGACCTTGAGTTGGGGAGTTACGCCCTTTTGTATTGAAACAGCAATGGGATATGAAGAACGTATTGGAAACGCTATTGCTACAGCCAAATTGCAAGGAACCCTTGAGAGCGGTGACCTTATCGGGGTCCTAGCTGGAATAACTGGTGACTCTCAAGCGACTGATGTCCTGAGAATTATGAGAGTAGTGTGATGAAATGAATAGGTCTCAGTATGAATAATGTCTCAATTTCGAGAGATGGTCTTCCTGAAACAGTTTTGCCGCCAGAGAACCCTCAAATAGATGAAGCTCTACTTACTGTTTTTGACACAATAGATCAAAATCTCCGACGTGAAAAACTTAACGAAGTTGCTGAAAAGTTCCCCTCTTCTATTACGGTTTGGAAAGCAGTGGGGGTATCTGGTCGAGATATTATCGAATCCTATGCTGCATTTCGCGTTGGCTACCATCGTGGGTTAGACGCATTAAGAAGGAATGGATGGCGGGGGTCAGGGTACGTCCGGTGGAGCCACCCTAGTAATCGGGCATTTCTAGAGTGTTTATCTGGTTTGCAGGAGATATCAGAAATAATTGGTGATCTTGAGGAATCAGAACGATGTAAAATATTCCTTCTCCAACTCGAACCTGAATGGCAGAGCATCGTTGACTCCTAAAGAAAATAGTGGAAGCTCAAAAGTAAATTTTTCTGGCATTGTATTGAATGGTGGTACTTCTTCGCGGATGGGAGAGTCAAAGGCTGAGGTTAATTTTTTAGGGCGCCCGTTGATAGATCGAGGTATTAATGCTTTGCAAAGGGCAGGAGCGACGGAAGTGATAATAGTAGGTGGCAAGCCGCCTCATCTGAACGAAAATGCCTTTATCTTCGTAGAAGATTTATATCCTGGGGAAGGGCCTTTGGGGGGGCTTATCACTGGGCTTCTAACAGCCGAAACGGAAAACGCCTTTGTTATATCTAACGACCTGATGGATATCGATGAAGAGGTGTTCAAAAAAATTCTGAAGTATGTCGAAATGGCAGATCTAGTAGTACCTGTTGCCGCTGGAATTCCACAGGTCTTATCTGCCTTGTGGAGAGTCTCAGCTGTGTCCCATTTGCAAGATGCGTATAATGCAGGGAACAGATCAGTCCGAAGTGTTTTGGGTGGTCTGGATATTCTTGAGATTTTTGAATTTGGCGAGAACAAATTTGTCAATGCCAATACATCATCTGACATTATCGATTACATAGCGAAATTGGAGAAAGCCATTGAATGATGAATTAGACAAACCAACAGTTACTGAAATTTCTGTAGAAGAACTAAGTCGCATTTCCGAGTGTCTAGTAATTGATGTACGCGAGGAGTATGAATTTGTTGAAGTTAGGGCGAAAGGTGCGAAACTTCTCCCATTGGAGCAGGTGCCGCTCTCTTTGGATTCCCTTCCGAAAGATAGAAAAATCTATGTTATTTGCGCTTCTGGGAACCGCTCAAAGGTGGCTTGCGAGTATCTAAATAAACATGGGTTTGATTCAGTAAACGTCATTGGTGGAACTATCGCGTGGAATACTTCTGGGTATTCTGTGAATCGGGGCCCAATTGATGACGGTGAAGTTCTTTAGTTCCTATGTCGAATATAGGCAACGTGAGATTGGTTACGGATGATGATGGCCTATCTGAGGTCATAGAGCAATGTTATGAAACTGATACTTACGCATTGGACACGGAATTTCACCGTGAAAAAACGTACTATCCAAAGTTAGCTTTAATGCAAATAAACTTCGGATCAGGCGTAGCTCTTATCGACCCTACTGTGATTTCAGTACGTCCACTTGAACAACTATTCAACTCTGATCGTATTGTTGTGATGCACGCATGTGTCCAAGATCTAGAAGTACTCCAACGATATTGTAAAGCTATTCCTCAACGGATTTTCGACACACAGATAGCTGCTGGTTTTCTGGGGCTTAGAACCCCTTCCTTGTCGGCATTGCATGAAAAGTATCTGAAGAAAAAGCTTCCAAAAGGAGAGAGGTTGACTGATTGGCTTCGCAGACCTTTATCTAATCGCCAGATAGATTATGCCGTTTCGGATGTTGCGGACTTGCTTGAAATCTACAAGATGCTCTTATCAGAGCTCACACGTCGGGGGAGACTTAATTGGGCTGAGGATGAATTTGAAATAGTAACAGCGCGAGCAAATGAGATGAAGTCACCAAATCAGGCATGGATCCGGATTAAGGAAACTCGCCATCTTGGCGGGCAGGCCAGGGGAGTAGCGCAACAAATTGCGGAATGGAGAGAAGTTGAGGCTCAGTCACTTGATGTACCAGTGCGATTTGTCCTTTCAGATATGGCTGTAGTCAGTATCTCTCAAAGACTGCCAGAAACACTTGATCAACTCCTTAGCGTTCGAGGAGTTGATAGGAGACAATTTAAAGATAAACGCGCTGCGAAACTTTTAGAGCTCGTTGCAAACGGGAAAAGTAAAAAAGTGCGGGTCCCAAAAGATAAAAATAACAAACAGCTGGACCCCAGTTTGCGACCTGCAGTCGCTCTCATAGCAGCATGGCTGGCCCAGTTCGCGAAAGATAGCGACCTTGACCCATCTCTTCTCGGCACTCGGGC
The DNA here is from genome assembly GCA_029244605.1 of Acidimicrobiales bacterium. Lineage (GTDB taxonomy): Bacteria > Actinomycetota > Acidimicrobiia > Acidimicrobiales > UBA8592 > UBA8592. The sequence continues at coordinate 14,988 of JAQWQL010000091.1, forward strand.
GGATATCGAATTGCTTTTACGGAAAGATGATCAGTCTCGACTATCGCAGGGGTGGCGAAAAGCTTATGTAGGAGAACCCATCCGTAAACTTCTTGAAGGGTCCGCTTCGTTAGCATTCGTAGATGGCCGTCTCCAGATGGAAGATCGCTGAACCTCGAGTATTAAATTTGCAAAGTCTATTGATATACTTAGCCATTCCAGTAGGGAATACTGAGTTAAGTTTCCGGTAGGCTACCTTGGAGGCAGTATGAAAAAAGGGCGTCACCGTCGCTACGAAGAAGCTAGGGCCCTTAAGCAGGCAAATGACTCTTTGGATGATCTTTTTGAAGATGATGAAGATCCATGTCCCGAGTGTGATGCGCTTCCGGGTCAAGACCACAAAACCTGGTGTCTAGTAGAATCGAACCCGAAGAAGGAAGACAACTCTCAAGACCTATTCCCTTCATAGGAAGTTCTTTATTCGGCGACTACTGAAATTCTTCTCCGAGCTGTATCTTTGCGACCGGAGTCTTTAAGGATTTCATAAAGGGTACTGCGTTGTTTCAAGGTTCTATTTAGTGGCTCGCATAGAAGGTGGAAATCGTCTGTGTTAACTGCTTGACCATGGCGAGCTCCAGCAGCTCGAGATATATTCTCCCCATTTAAAGTTCCCCCTACATCGTTAACTCCAGCTTGAAGCATTTGTGACATGCCTTCGAGGCCTATCTTTACCCATGATGCCTGAATGTTGTCTATATACCCGTGGTAAGCGATTCTTGCGACAGCATGTACAAGAAGGGTTTCTCTAAACGTTGGTCCTCTTCTGGCTCCTTTACGCAAGTAGATTGGAGAAGCCATATGGACAAATGGTAAGCCAACAAATTCCGTAAAACCTCCAGTTTCCTTTTGGAGAGCCCTCGTTTTGAGGAGGTGCTTCGCCCAGTGTATGGGTTCCTCGACACTGCCAAACATCATGGTTACATTTGAACGTAATCCAACTTTATGTGCAATTCGGTGAGCTTCAAGCCATTCTTCAGTGTTTATCTTGTCTGGGCATAAGGTTTCACGCACGCTGTCGTCGAGAATTTCTGCTGCGGTTCCAGGAAGTGATTTAAGTCCGGCGGAAACAGCCCTTTGTAGGTATGACTCCAGAGGCTCTCCTAACCTTTTAGCGCCTTCTGTAACTTCAAGAGCGGTGAATCCATGGATATGTAGATCCGGTAGTTCATCATGTAGGGCCTGGCACATGTCAATGTAATAATTACCATCAAAATCCGGGTGGATGCCGCCCTGCAAGCAGACCTCAGTAGCTCCATTCGCAGTTGCCTCGGAGGCGCGGGCGATTATTTCTTCCAAGGTATGTAAATATGGCTTTCCTCGGAGATTTAATGAGAGTGGGCCTTTGGAAAATCCGCAAAATCGACATTTGAATGTACAGACATTCGTGTAATTTATGTTGCAATTGGAGACGTAGGTAACTTCATCGCCGTTTACTTCTCTGCGAAGCGCATCAGCGAGGTTAATAACAGATCGAAGTTGGCCCCCACGTGCGCGGAGGAGAGTAATAATCTCCGGTAACTCAACATCTTGACCCATGAGAACCCCTTGGATCACTTCATCGATTTCGGTGGAAGCTTTAGGTTCGGTTAAAAGTAAATTTGCTGGAACAGTGGATGACCCGGAGTACCATTGCGTAGAATCTTGGCCGACTTGAGCTACTTCTGCACCGTCATCAACGTTTGTTATGAATTCAATCTTTTCTGGAAATATTGCTCCAGGGTCATCACGGCCAAGCCACTCACTATCAGATCGGTCGAGGACAGAGAACTGAAGCTTTGAGTCGATCCAAACTTTAGGATTGCTGGCATACTCCGGATAGACAGTTAATCTAGGTGCGATGAAGTAACCGAGCCCTTCTGAGACTTCTGAGATTTTTTCTAAGGCAGGCCAGGGTCGTTCCGGATTAACGTGGTCAGCAGTTATTGGAGAGATGCCACCCCAATCATCAATACCTGCGCTTAAGAGCACTCCAAAGTCGTCTGAAAGGTTTGGAGGGGCTTGAAGATGAACTTCGTTGGGTAGTATTAGTCTCGCTAGGGCGATGGCTTCCAGGTACTCGTCATCAGGACACGGCTTTGATCTATGCATGCTTGTTCCATCTTTGGGAAGAAAATTCTGAATAATTACCTCTTGGATGTGGCCGAATTCATGATGGATGTTCGCAATTGCTTCAATGGCGTCTATGCGGTCCTGTCGAGACTCTCCAATGCCTATAAGAAGACCTGTGGTGAAGGGAATTTTCAATTCGCCAGCTGCTCGCAATGTTTCAACTCGCCTCCACGGTTCTTTATCCGGAGAACCCTGATGGCAGTCCAAGTTGGGGTTTAGAGATTCAAGCATCATCCCTTGAGAAGGAGAGACTTCTCTCAACATTGACAGTTCTTCTTCGGAAATTGCCCCAGCGTTAGCATGCGGAAGCAGTCCTGTTTCTTCTACTACCAATTTTGCCATTTCGTACAAATAATGGATAGTGCTGCGATATCCGTGGTCTTTCAGCCATTTAAGTGCACTCGGATAACGTAATTCAGGTTTTTCACCAAGTGTGAATAGCGCTTCATGACATCCAGATTTCGCGCCTTGGAAAGCGATATTTAGAACTTGATCGGGCGTCAGAAAAGGTGCAGCTACTCTAGCGGGGGGTTGAGCAAAGGTGCAATACCCACATTTGTCTCTACATAGATGAGTAAGGGGAATAAATACCTTTGGGGAGTACGTAATTCTTTTGCCAAAAACCGAATCCCGTTTCTTAGCTGCTTCACTAAGTAGAGAGGTAAGGGGTTCGGAATACAGGGAACTCATGCTGATTTTGTGAATTGGTGATCGCCGGGGCGGCTAGAAATTTGTTCTGGAGTTACTTGGATATTGCAGGCTGAACAATGAGTTATCTGCTCTAAGGCAGTGCCACATTCTGAATGAGTCAGAATGGTTGGCGGGTTTCCACCGGCATACCATCGATCACCCCAATGCATAAGCGCTATAAGTGACGGCGAAAGGTCTCGCCCTTTAGCTGTGAGAAAGTATTCGTTCCGGACTGGGTTCATTTGGTACGGCTGCTGCTCCACTATCCCAGCTTCGTGAAGTTTGCTCAAACGGTCACTGAGAATATTTTTAGCTATTCCGAGGTCTTTTCGAAGTTCTTCGAAGCGGCGTACTCTACGGAATAGATCTCGAAGGATTAGCATCGTCCAGCGGTCACCGATCACAGAAAGTGTCATATCTATCGAGCAGTTCTCAGTGTACTTCGGCACTTCGTGATATTACCACGTAGGTTGCAAAATGCAACCTACTGTTACTTTAAAAATTCAGCTTTTATTAGAAGTGTTTTTAGTAAATTTTCGAACGAATTCTCAAAAGCTTGAACTCCCTCTCGTTCCAGCTTTTCGGCGACTTGGTTAAGATCAATGCCGAGATTCTCAATGGATACAAGAGTCTCTGATGCCTTCTCAAAAGATGTGTCAATGGTTCTACTTAAAGTACCGTGATCCATGAATGCAGACAAAGTGTTATCGGGGAGGGTGTTGACTGTGTCTGGGCCGATGAGTTGATCAACGTACATGGTGTCAGGATACTGGGGGTTCTTTGTTGAGGTGGAAGCCCATAATGGTCGTTGAAGTCGTGCCCCTCGCGCTTCGAGCGCTGCCCATCTTTCAGTATTAAATTGGTTCAAAAAGAGTTTGTAAGCTAGCTGTCCTTGGGCAACCGCTGCTTTCCCCTTGCAATTTAGTGCTCCTTCAGTTCCTATCTCATCTAGTCGAGCATCGATTTCAGTTTCGGTTCGCGATATAAAGAAGGATGCGACGGATGATACTTGGGCGAGGTCACCTTCCATCATTTCTAGGCCACTCATATAGGCATCAATTACTTCCGAATAGCGCTCGATAGAGAAAAGTAAGGTTACATTGACTGATCGACCTTCACTTATCATCTGCTTTATAGCAGGTAACCCTTCCTTGGTCCCAGGGATTTTAATATAGAGATTTGGGCTATCAAGTTGATCGTCTAATGCTCTGGCAGCGTTAATAGTTGCATCAGTGTCGCGAGCTAGTCGAGGGTCTACTTCAACTGAAACGAATCCGTCAACACCATTACTTGATTCGTGTATGGGTTTGAGTAGCGCAAGAGCAGACGAAATATCTGTCTGTACTAGCTTCCAGTAGGCCTCTTCTACTGAAACCCCATCTCGAATCAAAGAAGTAAATTGCTGGTCATACGCTTCTGAATCAGAAATAGCCTTTTCAAAGATAGATGGATTTGAAGTTAGTCCCCGCACGCCTTTCTCAATCCAGGCTTTGAGTTCACCAGATTCAACCCAATCCCTCTTCAGGTTATCCAGCCAAGGACTCTGTCCATATGTTTCAAATAAGTCAGTTAATGAAGCCACTATGAAATAGCGTCCTGAATAGATTCGTGATTAATCCCGAGTTTGTCCATGACAATATCTCCTGGGGCGGAGGAGCCAAAACGATCAATGCCCACGTTCACATCGGCGTAACGTGACCAGCCTAGGGTAATTCCAGCCTCTACGGAGACGGAAGGTATTGAATTATCAGCTAAATGATCTTCGGATTCGAGTAATTCCCAACTAGGCATAGAAATAACGCGAACAGCGTGGTTATTAGCGAAATCAAGGCAAAGAGACACTTCTGAGCCAGTGGCGATAAGTGTCGCTTCAGGAGATTCATGGTCATGGATGATGTATGCACCGTCTTGGGCTTTTCGAACATCCGTTCCTTCAAGTATCGGAAGGTTCTGGCGCGAGAGGATTAGCGCAGTTGGGCCGTTATGGGCCAATGCTGTCTTCCAAGCAGCAACTGTTTCTTTTGCGTCAGCAGGCCTGATGACAAGGAGACCTGGGATAGCTCTAAGGGACATGATTTGTTCCACTGGCTGATGGGTGGGCCCATCTTCACCTACACCTACCGAATCATGGGTAAAGGAATAAATTACTTTTGCTTGCGTTAGTGCAGCAAGGCGAATTGCTGGGCGCATGTAATCACTGAAAACGAGGAAAGTTCCTCCGACTGGTACTACGCCCCCGTGAAGGGCGATGCCGTTCATAATGGCTCCCATCGCGTGCTCTCGCACTCCAAAGAATAGTTGCTTTCCAGATGGGTTCTCAGACGATATGTGGTCACTGCCACTGAGTGCTGTTCCGGTATTTCCGGTCAGGTCAGCTCCACCTGCAATCATGGCAAGAGTGCCAGCGGCTTTATTTAGACAAACACCACTTGCGACTCGGGTGGCTACTGTTTCTCCGACTTTAGACTCATATTCTGACTGAATATCGTCAAGATTCCATGTGCCTAGGTGGTCTTTGGGATTCCACGTTGATAGAAGAGCTTCAGATGTGTGTCTACTCCCAGCTTCCTTGTAGAACTTAACAACATCTTGAGGCACGTAAAACTGCTCATTTTGGGGCAGGCCCATAACTTGCTTCGTCTCGGCGATTTCTGAGTCCTTGAAAGCGTATCCATGGGCACTGGGGGAATCGGTCAAGGTTGGAGAGGGGAAGCCGATATGCGAACGAATTATGATAAGTGATGGTAACTCCTCATTAGCTTTTGCCTTATTTAAAGCTTTTTCGATTTCATCGATATCCTCTCCGGATTCGCCGATATCTATTACTTCCCAACCGTAAGCTTCGAACCGTTTTACAGCATCATCTTGTAGCGAAAGTTCTGTAGGCCCATCTATCGTTATGTGATTATCGTCGTAAATGCATATAAGGCGACCGAGTTTTTGCTGTCCTGCAAACGATGCGGCCTCATGGCTTATACCTTCAGAGAGGTCACCATCACCACATATCGCATAAATTCTATGGTCAATATTCTCTGAACCGTATTGTTCTCTCATCCACCGTTCAGAGATCGCCATTCCAACCGCATTGGCAAATCCTTGACCTAATGGCCCCGTAGTGACTTCGATTCCTTCCGTGTGGCCTACTTCTGGGTGCCCAGGTGTGAGGCTTTCCCATTGCCTGAATTCTTTGATGTCGTCAAGAGACAACTTATAACCAGTTAAGTAGAGCATTGCGTATTGCAGTATTGAGGCGTGCCCAGCACTAAGAATAAAACGATCACGGTTAACCCAATCGGGGTGTTCCGCGCTATAGCGCAGAACACGACTAAATAGGACATGGGCTAGTGGGGCTAACGCCATAGCGGTACCCTGATGGCCAGACCTTGCCTTATGAGGGGCATCCATAGCGATACCTCTAATTACATCGATGCAAAGGGACTCTATGTCTAGATTAGTTTCCGCCATTGGTTTCCTCACCTCCGAACCTAGTCCATACATTAATTGCAAACGATGATGGAAAGGTCTGTATATTCGTAAATTTTTCCATCAGTTAATATTCATTGCCTTTAACGTATATGGAACGACCAGTGGGTCACTTTCTCCTATCCTGCAGCGGGCTTCAATCGTGCCAGGTTCGACGAATTCCATTTCGGCACGGACAAGCCGGTAGGCAAACTTTCCAGTCTCGATATTAAGTGGTTGGACATTTCTAGCGATTTGTTCATCGTCGCGGTAATACGTTACCTCAAGAACACTAGTGTCTTTTGAAGAGTCATTTGAATGAACCAAAATCGCTAGATGGGGAGCGAACATAATTGGGAAATCATCTTCAACAACTGCGGAAAACTGAACGCCGGTAAGATCGATACGACTGACCGAACCTTCCAATTCGCGAAGTGAAATATCATCAACGAAGACTGCAGCAAGAATATACAAAAGAACTCCCTTCCAACCAGCATCTAATCACAGGTTCGACCAATTTGCCCACATGTCGCAATGAATGACGTCAACGATATATAGGGTAAGGTTCCTAAGAAGAGGTTTGTGACTATGTCAAAAAGGTATGCGCTTACTGAGTATGAGAGCAAGAAACTTTTAAATGCCTATGGCCTTAGAACGACTAAAGAAGTCATTGTTCATTCGGTCGACGAGGCGGTAGAGCAATCAAAGAACTTAGAATTTCCCGTAGTTCTTAAACTCAGTGGGGAAAAATTTGCTCACAAAACTGACCTAGGCGGCGTAAAGCTTAATTTAGACAATGAAGATTCTGTCAGGAATGCAGCGACCCACTTCAATAAGAAGTTTGGGGAAAATCCATTATTGCTTTCTGAACAAGTAAAAAGTTCTCGAGAATTTATAGCTGGCATTGCTCGAAATGACGAGTACGGCCTCATATTAGCTTTCGGTGTTGGTGGGGTGTTCACCGAAGTGGTTGAAGATATTGTTTTCCGTTTACTCCCTGCATCGAAAAGAGAAATACGGTCAATGTTCGAAGACCTAGTTCATAAAGACCTTTTGGGTCAAGTGCGCGGGGAACCAGAAGTTGACTTAGATGAAATGACTGAAGCTTTGATATCTATTGGCGATTGCGCCATGGATCGAGAAGATATCTGTTCAATTGATGTAAACCCTATATTGATTGATGATGGGGTACCAATAGCGGTTGATGCGTTGGTAGAGATACATGACTGAACACCCGAACCTTAAATCCTTGTTTGACCCCAAAGGAGTCATTGTCGTTGGAGCTTCAAGCCACCCAGGGAAATTTGGTTTTGTGGCGCTTCACAACATTTTGAATTCAGGTTTCGAAGGCCCGGTCTATGCAACTAATAAAGAGAAGATTTCTTTATTGGGGATATCGACTATCCAAAATATTAGTGAAATACCTAGCGGTAGTGCTGATTGTGCCATGATTTGCCTCCCATCGGATGCAGTTCCACAAACGCTGATTGAATTAGCGGAAATAGGGGTTAAAGCTGTTTTTATAGTTTCCGGTGGGTACGGCGAAACCGGCCTAGATGGGAAAAAGGCTGAGATCCAACTACTCAAACTATCCAAAGAGCTCAATATCGCCATCGCTGGCCCAAATGGTCAAGGCTTTATTTCAACTCCATCAAGTCTTTGTTCTCAAATAGTTGCACCGTTTCCGCCGAAAGGAAACATAGCTATAGCAAGCCAATCAGGGAATGTGCTGTCATCTTTTATGAACTTGTCTAGGCAGTACAATATAGGAATATCACGCGGAATTTCTATTGGAAACCAAACCTGCCTCGATGTATCTACCTACATAAAGTATTTTGCGGAAGACCCCGAAACGTCAGTGATCGTTTCATATCTGGAAGGAATACCTGATGGTCGGAGACTCTTCGAAACTATAAAAGAAACGACAAAAGTTAAACCGGTAATCGTTATACGGGGTGGCTCAAGCCCAGAGGGGGCAAAAGCAGCAGCTAGTCATACTGGATCTTTAGCAAGCGATGATCGAATTTTTCGCGGCATGCTGAAACAAGCAGGGGCATTTTTGGCTGAAGACCCCCAAACTGCATACGAATGGGCAGCAACCTTTGCGACACAACCCAGACCAAAGGGCAAAAACACGATAATTCTTACAACCGCAGGAGGTTGGGGTGTGCTGACGGCAGACGCCCTTGCAAATTCACCCTTAGAGTTAGTCGATCTCAAGAAGGACTTAATGGAAAAAATTGACGAAATCCTTCCGCCCCGATGGAGTCGAAGCAACCCTATAGATTTGGCTGGAGGCGAGACTCGAGAGACGATACCTAAGATGATCGACCTTGTACTATCTCACGAATCTGTGGACTCGTTGATCTTTCTCGGATTAGGAATTCAAGGTAACATAGCTCGCTTGTATGCCGAGAGTAATTACCTAGACTCTGGCATGGAACGGATACTGAATTTCCATAACTCTCAAGAAGAAATATATGTTTCTGCCCTAACAGAGGGGTCGAGAAATTGGAATAAGCCAGTTATGGTCGCTTCAGAACTTGGGTCCGCTGATCCCTACAACACTGGGATTGCTGCTCTGAAAGCTGCGAACTGGTTTTGTCATTACAGCGGAGGTAGTGCAGTGCGTGCACTATCCAATCTTGAAACATACACCAGATACTTAGAAACATCGGAAGTAATTGGAAAATGAAGTAGGGGAGAATGAGACAAAGCTATGCTGCAAGAGTGTTAAGGATTTTTAAACGGTTCACTATGCCTGTCCTGATTTTGGCGGCGCTCATCGCTGCGCTCGTAGCGTCCAACAAATACGGCTATGGCGATGTCGAGCTCTTACCAAAATCCCCAGAAGTCAGTAACGAAGCTAAGACACAAATATTTTCAATACGCCGTGCTCCGGAGCTTTTAACGTCCCCGCTGGAGCTTGAAAAACTTTCTACCGACTTAGATGCATTAATGGGAGCTGCTCCTAATAATTCCTGTCTCTCTGTTGCGGTTGATGGAGAAACTATATTTGGGATAAGGGAAAATATCCCGCTATCGCCGGGGACAAATATTAAAGTGATCACAGCTGCAGCTGCGCTTCTGCAACTTGGGCCTGATTTTGCTTATACGACAATTCTTGCGGCAGAGCGCGAACCGAATGAAGACGGTTCTTTGCTTAGTACAGATCTCTATGTCTTTGGCGGTGGTGATCCAATTCTGATGACCGATGCCTACAGCGAATTACTTCCGGAGCATTACAGTCAAATCCGAACAAGCGCTGATGAATTAGCTGATAACACCGTAGGGATGAACGTCCTCTTTATTCAAGGTGCTGTTCGTGTAGATGAATCCAGATATGACGAGAGCAGGATTGTCGAAAGCTGGAGTGAAGAAGTAAAGAGTCAAGCATTAATCGGTTCTCTAAGCGCTTCATTACTTGATCAAGGCTACGACGGCTTAAAAAATAACTACAACTCTCAAAGAGGAGTGGAAGATCCTCCGCCGCTAACCCCATCTCGTGACCCAGCAATTAGATTCGCCGCTAGTTTCGATGACCTGCTTGAGGCAAGAAATGTGATAATCCTCGAAGCGGCTCGCGAATTTTCTGGTATTCCTCTTGAGGACATGATTCGACTGTTGTCCATTGAGTCACCACCCATGAGCAAAATTGTTGAACAAATGCTTGTGAACGACGACGCTATGACTGCAGAAATGTTGGTTAAAGAAATTGGATTCTCACGTTCAGGAGAAGGAAAATCGACTTCGGGAACATCCGGAGTAACAGAGGTAATTCGTGGGACAGGCATACCCGAAACTGGATTGCTCGTAACAGACGGCTCTGGTATCAGTACCGGAAATCAAGCTACATGCGCAATTATGCAAGGTATTGCTGACAACGCAACCTTAAAGCCCGTATTCCAAGAGGCGTTTCCAGTTGCTGGGGAGGAAGGAACGATATTTCTAGAATTCCAGGATTCTCTCTTTGCGGGGAATTTAGAAGCTAAGGCATACCGGTCAGGGAATCAAGCAGCGCTAATAGGCTATTTCACGGCGGAGTCCGGCGAGAAAATAACTATTAGCTTCATGGTAAACCACGAAGAGACCACGGATTGGGTTGAATCGGGGCTTGACGGTTTTTACATAAACCTCGCCAGTTACCTCCATTCTTTCAGTTCCGGCCTTCCGATCGAAATGTTAGAGCCGAAGTAGTACTCTCTGAAGATTTAATTAAAGGACTGAATTGGTTACTCTCCCTATGTTCCCACTTGGTATGGTCGTATTCCCTGGGAGTAGATTCACCCTGAGGGTCTTTGAAGGACGTTATCTAGAACTGGTCGAAGATTGTGTCGACAAAGAATTAGGTTTCGGTGTTTCCCTTATAGCAAAGGGGCACGAAGTTGGTGGAGGAGATGAAAGGTATGAATATGGAACATTGTCGAGAATTGTTGAAATAGCAAGTATCGGAGCTGGGAAATTAATGATTAGTTGTGTCGGGGAGAAACGGTTCCGTGTTTTGGAATGGATTGCCGAAAATCCCTATCCCATGGCAACAATTGAGTTTGAAGAAGTAAAGGATATAGAAGACGTCGAATCCAATCAGATAGATGAACTCAAAAATATTTTATCTAGAACCGCAGATACCGTTTCTGAACTTTCTGGTTTCCGTCGTCAAGTGCAAATGGGCGCTGGTCCAGAACCTACCGATCAAATATATTACCTTGCTGAGAATAGTTACTTAGGAGCATATGACAAGTATCAAGTTCTGGCAGCCAAATCTTTAAAGGAAAGATTTAACTTGTTGAGCGAACTCCTAACAGAGGTTGACGAAATGTACGAAGCTGAATTAGCACTTAGAAACCAGTCCAATTAGTCGTTGTAGTGCCTAAAGAATTCTCACAGTAGTGTTATTGAGAAGGAGAAACATGTTTGACTTCCGTATTAAGGACCCAATTGGAGAAAAACTATCGGAACTAAAGGAAACTCTAGTTCAGTACGGGAAGCAAGAGGTGCGCGATCCTCTCGTGTCCTTGTTCAAATGGACAATGTATGGTGTAGCTGGCCTCGTCTTTATTATCGCTGGCCTCGGATATTTAAGCCTCGGCGGCCTTCGATTACTTCAATCTGAAGTGGGAACATTCGACAACAGACTCACGTTTCTTCCCTACTTAATTATCTGCGCGATGCTTGTCCTCATCGCTGCGATCTCGTACCGCTCAGTTAGAAGTCGGTAGTAAAAAACTATGAATGAGGATAAATCTTTCGTTACTCGTGAAGATATAGAGGGGCGACTAGCTGATCTTAAAACTGAAACTGATGGCATTGGCGGGCCAAGCATTATTTCACGACGTATATTAGCTGCGAGTTCCGCTGTTCTAATTCTGTTAGTTGTTTTTTATGTGGGAAAGCGCCGCGGAGAACGGACAAAGACATTTGTTGAAGTAATTAGGTCTGAATGAGTGGACAAGTGAAGGCTCGAAACAAAATCAGCCGATTTGTTATTCAAAAGTTTGTTACAAAAGGACTTCTTCGCGGAAGTCCACTGTGGCTCTTATTGGGGGTTTTTATTACTGTTTTTAAGACAGTTTCTGTCCTGGCTCCTAAAGGAAAACAAGATCAATATATTTCGACTGCCTTAGAACCTGGTGATCGTCTTAGCTTTATCCAAATATTCCAAAGTAAGTCTGGATGAGGTTACTATGAGCGCATTTGACTATGGCGACCTAGTTCTATTGATTGATTCAAAGGATCGTCGTTATTTGATAACTCTAAGCCCCGGCGAAGAATTCCACACCCACTCTGGGTATTTGAGCCACAGTGACTTAGTGGAATTGAATGATGGCGGATATGTGAAACTTTCCTCAGGGAAAACTTATCTAGCAGTGAGGCCAACAATGAGTGATGTGATCCTGAAGATGCCAAGAGGTGCTCAGATAATCTACCCCAAAGACATCGGGCACATTCTATTGGCGGCAGACATATATCCCGGAGTAAAGGTTTTGGAATCTGGGGTCGGCTCCGGAGCCCTTTCAATAGCGATGCTAAGGGCTGGGGCCGAAATCACCGGATATGAGCTGAGAGAGGATTTCGCGAACAGGGCAGAAAAGAATGTAGTAAATTTTTTTGGAGACGAAATGCTCACAAGGTATAAAGTCACTATCAAAGATATCTACGATGGTATCTCTGATCAGGGATTTGAGAGGGTAGTTCTAGATTTGCCCGAACCATGGAAGGTTGTTCCGCATCTTGACTCGTCTCTGATTCCTGGAGGAATAATTGTTGCCTACACTCCAAGCATTACTCAAGCGACGAAATTCAGAGAGTCTTTAAAATCGTCAGAATTCGTTATGCAAGAAACGTTCGAGGTTAGTAGAAGAGGATGGCATATCGAAGGCCTAGCTGTGAGGCCAGAGCACAGGATGGTGGGTCACACTGGATTTATAACTCAAGCGAGATATATCAAAGAAGCTTAGATTAGATCTCGAGGTAAATGCATTCTCCAGGGCATTCCTCAGCAGATTCAATAGTCGCCTCTTCTTGCCCGTCAGGAACAACGGCAAGACCTTCAGGCCCTCCTGGGTCCGCGTATATGGTTTCGCCTTCCTTTACATAGGCGAGGCCATCATCAAGAAGAGTGAATACATCTGGTGCAATCTCTTCACAAAGCCCATCTCCTGTGCATAAATCCTGATCTATCCAGACTTTCATAGTTCCTTTTTCTAACACTGTGACTAGGGGACGTGAGACGAACACAATTGTAACAAAATCTACGACGGATTTCGCAACACTAATCTGAAATTATTTAGAATTTTATTTTGCCTTATGATGCATGTAGAAAGCGCCCTTATTTACTAGTTTGTTCATATATTCCGATAAGGTCTCTATACAGGAGTAGGCATGGATGAATCCGTTTCACATTCAGAACTGACTAAGGCATTGAATGAGCTGCGAGAAATCAAGGCGCACGCTGATTTGTTGACTGAGCGAAACATGCAACTTCGTGAAGCTAATAGTTTAGCTCCGAGACGCATCAGCCTTCTGGAAGAAAAGCTTAAAGAAACTAAAAAGTTGTTGACAAAGGCAGCGTCTGAAAATCAGAATCTAGTTACGCTACTTCAGGAAACTCGTTCACAAATAGCAAATTTAAAATCAGAGGTGGAAAAGTTGAGCCAACCGCCTTCCGGTTATGGAGTCTTTCTAGAAGGGAATCCCGATGGAACCGTAGATATTCAATCTTCAGGTCGGAAACTTCGTGTTGAAGTTCATCCAAATTTAGAGGTGGGTTCATTGCGGAAAGGTCAAGAAGTCTTATTGAACGACTCTCTGAATGTAATTTCAGTACGTGATGGAGAGAAGACTGGTGAGATCGTGAACCTCCGAGAAATTCTCTCTGATGGGAAACGGGCTTTAGTCAAGGGTAGAACGGATCAAGAACGGGTTGTAGGTATTTGTGATGATTTACAGGGCGTGCCGTTAGAGCAAGGAACCCTCTTGTTGTGCGCTAATAACGCCGACTTGTTAATCGAGGTAATTCCAAAACCTGATTTAGAAGATCATGTTTTAGTGGAGGTTCCTTCTGTTACATACATGGATATAGGGGGTTTAGATCAGCAAATTTCACAAATTACAGATGCGATTGAACTGCCTTATTTACACAAAGATCTTTATGATGAGCATGACTTACCATCCCCGAAGGGCGTTTTACTTTATGGGCCTCCAGGTTGTGGCAAGACCTTGATAGCTAAAGCCGTAGCGAACTCTTTGGCAACGAAAATCCAGAGTAATTCTAATCATGTAAAACCCAAGAGCTATTTCTTCAATATAAAAGGCCCTGAACTTCTAAATAAATATGTTGGGGAAACTGAACGTCATATTCGGGCAATCTTTGAGAGCGCTCGAGAAAAATCTGAAGAAGGTTGGCCAGTGATCATTTTCTTCGATGAGATGGAATCACTTTTCAGGATACGCGGTAGCGGAATAAGTTCAGATATGGAATCAACTGTCGTTCCGCAGCTGCTTGCGGAAATTGATGGGGTGGAAGCCCTGCAAAACGTGATCATCATTGGGGCATCAAACCGTGAAGACCTTATTGACCCGGCAATTTTACGACCTGGACGTTTGGATTTGAAAATTAGAATTGACCGACCTGATCAGGATTCTGCTGTAGCGATATTTAGCCAATATGTAAATGAACGTATTCCTATAGCTACTTCTACAATCGATGAGTTAGGTGGAGGTGATGCTGATAAAGCTTTAAGGGTTTTGGTTGAAAAATCAGCAGAAGAAATGTATGCCGCAGAAGAACGAAATCAATTTCTCGAAGTCACATATCAAAATGGCGATAAAGAATTGATGTATTTCAAGGATTTTTCATCAGGGGCAATGATCGAAAATATTGTTCGACGTGCGAAGAAGCTCGCGATAAAACGCTTTCTTTCCAACGGAGAGAAAGGACTAATACTCCAAGATTTTCTAAGCTCCATACGAGAAGAGTTTCATGAGCACGAAGATTTGCCGAATACTACTAATCCCGATGACTGGGCTAAAATTTCAGGCAAAAAAGGTGAGCGAATTACTTTTATACGGACGTTGCTCAACGATAACAATGATCAATCGGCTAAAAAATCCGCCTCCGGCCAATACTTGTAAGATTCATCTATGGCAGTAAAAAAAATTTGTGGAATCGAAACGGAATACTCGATTATTCACAAAGGGGCGAAAGACCCAAATCCCATTTGGGCTTCGTCAATGTTGATAACTTCCTATGTGCAAGAGTCAGAACAAGGGTCAAGAAGTAGCATTGCAGATTCGGTTGTTTGGGACTTCCAAGATGAAACTCCTTCGAATGACGCAAGAGGGTTTGCTCCAATGGGCTCATTGCCGCCAGTTATAGAAACACATTTAGTAAATGCAGTTTTGACAAACGGGGCTCGCTTTTACGTTGATCATGCACATCCAGAAATGTCTACACCTGAATGTGAAAACGCATCTGAAGTTGCTCGGTATGACAAATCAGGAGAAGCGATACTCCGTGAAGCTATGAAGACAGCTAAGCTGCTTCTTCCCGACGGCGAAGAACTCGTAGTGTACAAAGACAATTCCGATGGTAAAGGCAATTCATATGGCTGCCACGAAAATTATTTGATGTCTCGTGACACACCCTTCGGCGACATTGTTCGTCATGGGATAGCTCATTTCATAACGCGTCAGATTTATACCGGATCGGGGAAAATCGGATGTGAAGTACCTGGGAGTGACCCAGATGCGATCCCGTATCAAATTACTCAAAGAGCAGACTTCTTCGAAGAAGAAGTAGGGTTAGAAACTACCTTGAAAAG
>JAQWQL010000096.1 GCA_029244605.1 Acidimicrobiales bacterium
TGAAACATCAACCATATGCATCAAGGAACCTGCGGGAATGTGAATGCCGTGCATAACAACGTCAAATGTGTTGTGACGGGGTTGGCCGCCTATGGAAGTTGAATGTCGTAACATTTCATGAAATGCCGTATCCCATAACTCTTCGTTCTTTTTAACCTGCTCGTATTGCTCTGGGTGTTGTAAGAGAAGGTACCAGAGGTTCAAGATCGCTCCTCGGGTTGTTTCTCCTCCTCCGCCAACTACTAACGCAATAAAAGATGTGATCTCTTCTGTCGACATGACTGAACCATCAATCTCCGAGTGGCACAGTTCGGAGATGATGTCCAAACATATTTCATTACCGTTCTCATCATGGAGATAGGTTGGTGTCGCTCTCCGCTCTTCAACAAGTTCTTCTACGTATTCTTCGAGGTCCTGTCTGGCTTCAAGCCCTTCATGGTGCGTATCAGAACCGCCAAGGCCTGACATCATTGCGTCATACCACCACGTAAATTGTTCTCGAGCGTCTTGTGGGATTCCAAGGACTTGTGCCACAACAGAGATTGGAAATTCGTTCGCAAAGGCTTTCCCTAGTTCTAGGGTCACTGTATTAGTGTCTTCGTTTATTTCTATGCCTTTGTTGTTATTAGGTTCCCACCATTCATCGATCAATTCATTCGCTAGTTCTCTAAGGGCGTGGATTCGCTTGGTCAATGCAGCTCCGACGAGGTGGCGTCCATAGATGTTACGTCGCCGCCGGTGTTCAATTCCGCTCAATTCAAGTTGCGTATTTCCAAGTACTCCGCTCGAAGAGCCTTTGGGTATTGTATTAAATCCAATTTCGTCGAAATAGCAACCTGTGATGTCCTCATATCGTGTCACAAAATAACAATTGTGCAATTGGTCATGAAAGACCGGGTAGTGGTCGCGCAAGATTCGATAATAGGGGTACGGGTTGCGTGCGAACTCGCCGCTATCAAATATTCTCGGATCAAGCAACGGATTTCCATTTTCGTCATGCCCCATATCTACTGCTTCTCCGACGGGCATATTCGGGAATTTCCTATAAGCGTCTCCGCCTTCTCCTATCTTTTTCGGGAAACCATCTAACGCTGCATCAAAGGGATTTGTTGTTGTCATCAAGCCTCCTAATTCTCAAGGGTACTACTGGTTGTTCTTTGTTTCTCAATTTCTTCTTTGACTGATTAATGCCTGAAGTTTATTGTCTATTCTTTTCATTAGACGCTGCTCATCATTTTAACGCCTGATAGACGACGGCCTTTAATTCCCGGCGGATCGGATAATGACTCGAGGGCATAAATTGCGTCATGAAGACGCAGGTGATTTCTTCTAAAGGGTCAACCCAGAATCGCGTAGAAGCGGCCCCTCCCCATGCGAATTCCCCTACGGAACCTAAAGCGGCATTTGCAGCTGGGTTAACGAGTACTGAAAATCCGAGTCCGAATCCCATTCCTTCCATTGCTGTTTCAGTAAAGGTCGATTGGCCTAGTTCGTTAAGGGTTGCACCTCCAGGCAAGTGATTCAGGGTCATGAAATCTAGTGTGTGGCGCCCAATAATTCGGTTGCCTTCACTCTCTCCTCCATTCAGTAACATATTTACGAAACGTTGGTAATCATCGACCGTCGATACTAATCCTCCCCCTCCTGAAAGAAACAGGGGTGGATTTAAGTATGGACTGTCGTCCGCTGGGTCTATCAGCGTTAGTGGGCTCTGAGGAGTAATGGCGTAATTCGATGTGAAACGGTGACTTTTTTCTTTTTCTACGTAAAATCCGGTGTCGTCCATACCAAGCGGTCCTAGAACGTGCTCCTGTAAATATTCGTCGAGGCCCTGTCCGCTGATCACCTCAATTAATCTTCCGCATACGTCGGTTGACATCGAATAGTTCCATGCGGTCCCTGGATCGAATAAGAGTGGCAACTCTGCAAGTTGGTTTATTTTTTCTTCTAGCGTCCCATCAGCTCCTTCTGCTGCTCCAGCAATTTTCTGATACCGGTACATTTTGTCAAGGTTGGTGGAGTAGTGAAAACCGTACGTCAGCCCAGAAGTGTGTAGCAGCATGTCTCTTATAGTTAACTCTGTCTGCGCTGGGCGGGCAACAGGGTTAAGGTATGATCCTCCTACGAGAACTTGTGGGTCCGCAAATGCTGGTATGTACTTTTGGACTGGATCCTCTAGGATCAGTAGACCTTTTTCGTAAAGTTGCATTAGCCCAATAGAAGTAAGGGGTTTCGTCATGGAGTAAATCCGAAAGATTGCGTCTTCAGGAAGAGCAGTTTGTGATTCGATATCAGCCCACCCAGCTGTGTAACGCAAGGCAACATTGCCTTGATGCGCTAGTTGGACTTGTGCGCAAGGAAATTTACCGGAATCTACGTATCTATCACATAATTCCGCCACTCTTTGTAGCCGAGTTTGATCAAATCCCGAACCCATAGGCCCCCCTAATTTATGTTTTCTATATATATAAGCTTAGACCCGCGCATACTCTAGTTCTAAATGGCAGACTATTAATATATGGATTCCCAAACTGCATCTTCAGGAGATATATCCAATTTCATAGTTGATCTGATTGAAGCCGACATTGAATCTGGCCGATTTTCTGGGCGTGTTCAAACACGGTTTCCACCGGAGCCAAATGGCTACCTACATGTAGGTCACGCCAAGGCAATTTGCCTAAATGCCTCTATAGCGAATAACTATTCGGGCGTTTTCAATTTACGGTATGACGATACAAACCCTAGTACAGAGAACATGGACTTCGTTGCTGCAATTCGCGACGATCTTCAGTGGCTCTTAGGAGAAGATATCGAGTCTGAGCCGCTCCATACCTCTCAATATTTTGATCGCCTGTACTTGTGGGCCGAAGAGTTAATAGCTAAAGGGAAGGCATACGTTGACGATCAGGATGGCGAAAAGATTTCTGAACAACGCGGAGGGTTTCAAGAGCCCGGTATCGATAGTCCTTTTCGTAATCGAAGCGAAGAGGAGAACTTGCTTCTCTTTCGAGAAATGCGTTCCGGAAAGTTTAAAGATGGAGAGTGTGTCCTGCGCGCAAAAATTTCAATGAACCACGACAACATGAATATGCGCGACCCGATTATGTATCGGATTCGGCATGAAAGCCACTTTCGCACTGGCAACGAATGGTGCATATATCCAACCTATGATTGGGCCCATGGGCAGTCAGATGCAATTGAGAAAGTCACCCACTCGCTTTGTTCTCTTGAGTTTGATTCACATCGTGAACTTTACGACTGGTTCCTTGATCAGCTCGGAATTCCCGAGAGTGAACGCCCATATCAAACCGAATTTGCGAGATTGAATTTTACCCACACTGTATTGTCGAAACGATTGTTGAAGCACCTTGTTGAAGACAAAGTAGTCGATGGCTGGGATGACCCTCGTATGCCAACCCTGAGCGGGTTCCGAAAACGCGGGTATCCAGCATCCGCCATACGTTCTTTCTGTGAACATATTGGCGTAGCGAGAACTAATGGAACCCACGAAATCGAACTGCTCGAATCATTTGTTCGAAGCGACTTGAATAAAAGTGCGGAACGAAGAATGGCTGTTTTAAACCCTCTCCTCGTGACTATCACCAATTGGCCCGAAGGCTATGTCGAGCAACGAACAGCTGTAAACCATCCGGAAGAGGACTCTGCGGGGAATCGTAAAATTCCATTTTCTGGTTCGCTGTTCATAGAGCAAGAAGATTTTATGGAAGATCCTGTGCCGAAATATTATCGTTTATCTCCAGGGCGCGAGGTGAGACTCAGGTACGGGTATTTTATTACCTGCCATGCGGTAGTGAAAGATTCAGATGGTAACCCGATTGAGATCCTGTGCACATACGATCCTGAAACGAGCGGTGGGAAAGCCCCTGATGGTCGAAAAGTTAAAGCCACAATTCATTGGGTGTCCGCCGAACATGCTTTGGATGGTTCCGTCGCCCAATACGACCGACTGTTTTCAGCAGAGCATCCCGGCGAAGAATCAGGTGAGCCGTTAGATGATCTCAATTTGGAGTCAAAATCAATTCTGGAAAGTGCCAAGTTCGAGCCGTCAATTGGGGATATCGTCTCTGGGTCTGTCGTCCAATTTGAACGACTTGGGTATTTTCGTTTAGACGAAGAAGTCGACCTCTTTTTCCATAGAACTGTTGGGCTTCGAGATGAATGGGCCAATATTCTTAAGCGACGGAAAAAGCACTAGCGTCTCAGGTCAGCTCTTGCGGGGATCTGACTCTCCCGTCACCGTGGGCAAATAACACATCGTTGTATCCCTGCCCTTGCGGGAGAGTTTCTCTATATTCGGGTATGTGGAAGCTCACATAGACGGTGCGTCTATAATTTTCTGCGCCATTTGGCGGTGGAGCTATATGCAACGTATGTCCGTAATGCAGTGTTAGGTCGCCCGGTTTAGCATCAATAGGAATTGTTGCAGAAGAAATATCTGCGTACTCCGCTCCCCCAGCGTAATTGTTTGAACCAGGGAGGAACTTTAACTGGCCTGATTCTGCTGATGCGTAATCTAGTTGAATTCCCATGTTTAATCCGGGGCAGAGCAGTGGATGCCCACCCATTCCGCAATCTCTGTGCCAGGGCAGATCAGATAACCCTTCAGTGACCTCTGGGACTTTTATGACAACTGCTACTCCGTCGCCATGATCAGGTGCGGGCTCTAACGGAGCGCTCGATAATCCTGCGAAGTAGCTCAATCTTGGGTCATGGGAAAGCTCGGCGAATAGCTTTGAACCATAATTGAGATAGGTCACTCTACAGCACTGCTCTTCCCCTCCGCTATCGGTGGCCCACCATGAGCGCCTGTCTTCGGGAGTTGCGGCTTTTCGCCTGTCCTCAACCTCTTTTCTCATTTCCTCAATTTCGATTTGTGTGAACACATCTCTAATCAGGAGAAACCCCAATTTATTTAGCGCCATCTTCATTTCGTTAAAATCGTCTTCTATTGAGAACACATGGTTAGCGCTGAGGGTTTCTTGTCTTGGGAACCATATTGGGCGGTCATTATAAAGACCTTGCAATGCTGGTTCCCATTTTGCCAAATGATTGAAACTTCCGCGCTCTATAGTAACTCTTCCTTGGATAACTAGTCCCATGATTGACCATGATTCGGTCACGAGATCAGACCAAGCGTTTAGATCTGCTTGAACTATCAAAGAAGCTTTCTCTGCCCCTTCTTTGATGACTACTTTTCCCTTCTGAGCTTGGAACATCCATTCGCAGTGATCTTCCAATTTGATCCCGATCGATCTCCCTTCACCTACAAGTTCCGCTACCTCAGCTCCTCGTTGTCCTTCTGCTCGTCGAGCGACATCACCAGTGAAGAACTCTTTGATGTCAGCTGTACCGAAAAAGGCACTTAAATTCTCCATGTGTAGGGAGTATAGTAGAAGCTCCTGTAGATCTTGAAATGCTTTCTACAGCGGAAGCATAATTATTCGCTAGGGTCCTTTGCGAACGCTGGTCATTCCCATTCTGCACGAATATGCGCGGGTATTGGTCGTATTCGAGGATACCAGGGAGACCTTAGCGGATCTCCGGGATTTAGGGAAAGCGATAATCCTGGGGTGAGGGGGACTGTCGGCCTGGTGGGTGGCCTCTTTGCATAGCGAAGGTCATCTCCGTATAGGCGAATGGTGATAGCTCTACGTCTGCTATTCGGACCAGTAGGTCCTCCTCCATGTAGGACGCCGGGGTGGGCGAAGATAACATCGCCCGGGTTAATTTCCCATGAGCGAATATCGTAGGCGCTTCGGTCAGATTCAATGTCGGGAAGTCGCGGCAGTTCATCTCCATAGTGAGGTGCCGTAGGGTCTTCTGAAACTTTTGAAGGGCTGAAACCGTCATACATTGCCCCCTTATGTGATTTAGCTACATATTCGAGGCATTCTTCTTTGGGTAGCGGGTCGAGAGAGATCCAGGCTGACACAATCTGCTCACCCTCGATCGGCCAGTAAGGCGTATCCTGATGCCATGGAGTTCGTTCAGCATTCCCACCTTCTTTAATGAAAAATTCATCTGAATATAGCCATAAGTTCTCGGACCCTATGATCTTTCCTGCCATGTCAGCGATTGGGGAATCATAAACAAATCGTCGGATTTCGGGAATAACATCAAAATTCCTTATTGTTTCGATAAATTCTCCTTCTTTACCTTCGAAGAACTTGTGGAGGCGTTGGCTGCTGGCGTTTAGCACTCTTTCTAGACCGGTCTCAAGCAACAGCAACCATTCAGGGTGAAGAACATTCTTGACGATAGTGACTCCATCGTTCTGATAATGCTCAATAGCAACGTCAGAAAGAAGGTCTAAAGGGTTTTCTGAGGACTTTTCTGCTGCTCCAGGAAGCTCAGAAGATCTTCGGTTTTTTTCTACATCGCTCATAGCGTCGTCCAGCGATCCGGCCCCATTATGTCCCCTGGCATAGCGCCAGGCTCATAGATATTTTTTTGGAAACGGCGCATGCCATTTAGCCAGCGATCTATGTCTTCAGCCCTGAATTTCATGTAATCCTCTACTTGTTCATGAGGTAGAACAAGAAACCGTTCATCACGTAGAGCAGAAATGCATGCTTGTGCTACCGCATCCGGCTCTACAATTCCATCTGAGCTTGCAACTCCGCCTTCTTCCCATTCAACTTCTTCTCCTTCTATGGCATCGGGGCTGTTGGTAATTATGTCTGTTCGAACTGCTTGTGGACATAGGACCGAAACTCGTATCCCTTGATGGTGATGAGTGATGGAAAGCCATTGGGCCAACGAAATTGCAGCCCCTTTGGTCACCGAGTACGCAAGCGAACCTATCTGGGTCAAGAGGCCAGCTGCTGAGGCTGTGTTTAATAAATAACCTCCTCCGTTGGCGATCATCTGGGGCAGAACCGCTCTGGCGGCATATATGTGCGCCATGACATGCACTTCCCACATATGGGTAATTCTTTCATTCGTGTCTTCTAAACCTGCGTTAGTTACAAACCCGGCATTTGAACAAAATACATCTATAGGCCCGTATTGCTCTTCTACAGAATTGACGAGTTCAACAATTTGTTCTTCTTTAGCAACGTCGACCATCTTCGCTGACCCGTTTACTTCTTCAGCTATTGCCTGCGCATTATCGAAGTTGATGTCAGTTACAACAATGTGTTGCGCGTTTGCTTTCGCTATTTCCCTAGCTAGTGCTGCTCCGATTCCTGCACCGGCGCCAGTGACCACTACTACTTTTCCATCTAATTCCATCTTTTCCCTACCTCTGAATTGGAGTCTAGATCTTCCCATTCCTTACAACACTTTATTTAATTAAAGCTAGTGCATACGTGGGGATTGGGAAAAAATGTCTTACCATAGGATATGTCCTTGCGGGCTGTTGACGATGTGCAATCCAATCGAGCTTGGTTTGACTTTGGCCAATAAGCCGCTCGGAGAATCGGCGGTTTCTTGAATTAAGAATCCATTACTCTAAGGAGAATAGCCGTAACTACTAATACAGAATCAGACCCCATCTCCGCGTATGAGATTTCGCTATTAGCGCAAAAACATATAGATGAAATGGGGACTCAAGACGAATTGGCTCTACTACATGAGCATCGAATTCTCTGGGTTGAAAGCTTATTTAAACACCTTGAACAGACAGATCGGGCTATCGCTAGTGCCCGCAAGACCTATCGCGGGTCTGAACGGCGAACCGTTCTTGAAGATTTAAATGCTGAGGCCGGCCGTATAGACAGCATTCTGACCAACCTTCTCGGGCCACCCCCGAAACAAAGCATGCCTTCAGGTTCTGATTTGGAACCTATCTCTTTGTCTGAGCCTGCTCTCCAACTTGCCTGGAGTGACGGTCGCTTGATCGCATGGTCAGCCGGTCACAAAACAAAACCGGAGGATCATGAGCAGATTATCGAACGACTTTCCGACCATGGTGCTAGTGCTATTGAGTGGAGTCCAAGTGACGATATTGATTTACCGGGAGATCTAAAAGCACCTTGTGTCTCTGCACCTATTGCTGCAACTCTTGGCTGGCTTGTTTCACTTGGTGCGACAAGAGGATCGAATTTAGGGATAACTGCAATCTGGATGGGAGTTGCCGCCGGAACCGCGGTCAAGTTAGTTATCGAAGGAAAGATGTTTCCTCTCTTGCATGAGGTCGGTGGCACTCACAACGATGAAACCGGTGAAGCGCTTTTCCATATTCGTTGGGCCCCCGCTTTACTTGATGCCCAATTGCATGCTCAACTTGTCAAATCTGCCCCCGGTGCGGTGATGGTAGCTTCAGGGGAAACTGACAGGCATAAATTCACTGGGAAAGTAATTAGTGACCTAACTGATTCGATTGTGCGGATGGCTGCAAGCCAAATAGAACTCCCCCCTACTCCTTCGACTTTGCTTTCCAAAGAAGACGTTGGAGAAATGATTGTCTCGCGCCTTGACGGTATGGCCTTTCGTGCGCCTATCGATGATGCGGCAGATATAGCTAGACGGTTAACACAGTGGGCTGTACCTGTTACTGGGCTAGCGAAATTGAAAATTGTTGTTCAACTCGACCCACCCGACGAATCAGGAACGTGGTTGGCAAGAGTGTTAGTTCCAAATGGGAAGGATGAACTAGAGCCTATTGAGGTGACGGTAACGACTGGAAGCGAAGCGCGACGGAAGCTTGTGAATAAACAAGTTGCCCGGCTTGAGCGTTTATTTCCGGAACTGCTTCGGCCTGGAGGTCGGCGACGTGGAGAAGTTCTCCTGTCGCAAGATGAGGCTTGGGAGCTTATGAGTAACGTCGGAGAAATGCTTTCCGCCGCAGGATACGACGTGCGAGTCCCTAAATTAACCAATCGGAAGACTACTCCAATTCTTAGAATCACAGCAGATAGCAAAGATACTGTTGTGGGTGCTCAACAAATTGCTGACGTCCGATGGACAGCAATGTTTGACGATGTCGAATTAACTGCTGAACAGATCCGGGATTTAGCTTCTCAGGCGAAACCGCTCATAGAGTCCAAAGGGCAATGGGTCGAGCTGGATAAGGCTGATCTTGCTGAAGCTGCAGCGGCACTGGCTGAACGTGCAGATCTTACGAAGATGTCAGGAGCTGAAATGCTCAGACATGCCTTGGGATTGGAAGAATTTGCATTAGGTGGAATTTCTCTAGCTGGTGGAGGCTGGGCAGTCGAGCTGCTCCGGAGTGTGAAAGACTTACCTGAGGATCCGAATACGAGGCCAGAAAATTTCGTTGGTGAATTACGAAGTTACCAAGCTGATGCCCTTGCGTGGCTTGATTTTCTCGAAAATGCTGGCCTTGGAGGGTGTCTCGCCCTCGACATGGGTCTTGGAAAAACTCCAACTACTCTTGCCTCTATCGCTGATAAAGACGATAAGGGCATAAATCTCGTAATTGCTCCTCCCGCTGTTGTTGGAAATTGGAAAGCTGAAGCCCAAAGGTTTGTTCCTGGCGTGAAGGTTCTTGTCCATCATGGCCCGAGTCGCGCTAAGGGAGCTTCATTAAAAAGTGCTGTGGAAAAAAATGATCTTATTATCACCACCTACGGGACTGCTGTTAGAGATATCGATCAACTGGAGAAATTCGACTGGGCAAAAATTGTGCTCGATGAAGCTCAAGCAATTAAGAATCCAGCGGCTGAAACCTCAAAACAGTTACGGAGGCTCGAGGCACACTCTCGTATTGCCCTAACAGGTACCCCTATTGAGAATGGGCTCGGAGATTTATGGTCGATTCTCGACTGGGCAAATCCAGGTCTGCTCGGGCCGAGAACCCAATTTATCGCCCAGTTAACGCCGGATCAGAAAAGAGAAACGGGTAGCGAGGATGCTCTCAAAGCATTGAATGGGATAATGGTGTATAGGAGGACGAAGGCTGAGCCTATTATCGCTGCAGAGTTACCTGACCGCATTGACGAAGTAGATCATTGTGCTATGACTCCAGAGCAAATTGGGTTGTATCAAGCTATTATCGATTCCCTCATTGAAGAAACAGAAGAGAGTGATGCTGGATCCCCTCAACGCAAGGGCGCTGTTCTTGCAGCGATAACGGCCTTAAAACAAATTTGTAACCACCCTTTGAATTACAGAGATGATGGAGGCCCGATAGAAGGCAGGTCTGGGAAACTAGATCGCCTTTATGAACTGGTTGAAAAT
>JAQWQL010000097.1 GCA_029244605.1 Acidimicrobiales bacterium
AACCGACTGTGACTCCTGAACCGACTGTGACTCCTGAACCGACTGTGACTCCTGAACCGACTGTGACTCCTGAACCGACTGTGACTCCTGAACCAGAATGCCTTTCACAAATACCTGTTCGCTACCTTTTGGGGCAACTAATCATGACGCTCGCATATCCTGAAGATTTTGCTGTAATCGAACAGTTATCTTCAAATCATGAATTGGGAATTATGGGAATTTTGGGGACCCCAGGCAGAGAAGATCTAGAGAACCTCATTCAAGGTGTAACTGTCGAACCTTTTCCTTTGCTCCTTGCTTCAGATGAAGAAGGAGGGCGGGTGCAAAGACTTCGCTCTGAGCTTGGGAGACTCCCCTCAGCTTCAGAATTATCAACACTTCCTCTAGCCGACATTGAGCAGATGTTTTATGAATACGGTCGAGGATTGTTAAATTTGGGCATCGGGATTGCCTTAGCACCTGTCGTAGATGTAGGGCAGGGGCCAGGCATTGGGGATCGATCATTTTCAAATGATCCGCAGTCAGTGATCCGTAATGCAGGAGCTGTAATTTCCGGTTTTGAACGAGCCGATATATTGCCAGTGCTAAAACATTTCCCTGGTCATGGAAATGCTTCACACGATAGCCACGAGGGATTATCTACCACTTCGAGTATTGAAACTTTACGCGAAGTAGACCTACTGCCGTATCAAGCACTTTTAAAAGATAGTCTTGCAGTTATGGTGGGCCACTTAGTAGTTCCTGGCCTAACAGAGAATCTCCCTGCTTCGCTTTCAAGCGCAGCTGTTGAAGGGCTCTTACGAGAAGAATTGGGCTTTGATGGTTTGGTCTTGACCGACTCATTAGGAATGGGGGCAATTTCTAATAGGTGGCCAGTATCTGAAGCAGCAATTTTAGCTCTTAATGCTGGTGTTGACATCGTTATGGTTTCAGATCCACATCAAGTTACGCCGCTCTTAGATGAACTAGAGAAAAGTTTACAAGGTGGGGAACTCGACGAAAGAAAAGTCTTCAATAGCATAGAAAGAGTCCTGAACCTTAAAGATCTTGATCCATGTCAAATATTCGTTCGTATAGAAAAGGAAACTAATTAGAAAGTTTCAATCTCAACTCGTACCATATAGGAGAGGAGAGATAATAGAATTGTTAGACTCTTCAATTCAAGAGAGTGAATAATTTGCCTCCGTAGCCAAGCCTGGTAAGGCAGCGGACTTTTAATCCGAAGATCGTGGGTTCGAATCCCACCGGAGGTACAAAATAAGTTAGATCACAAAATTGGCTGCCAACGTTTCATCTTCTGGAGGGAGAAGATGCATACGCTCTCCAAGGCTGATATCACCGCCAGTTATTTCAAACCACCGCCCAGCTAAATTTGGTATACGCTCATAACCTTCCCCGCAGAGGCTTTCCAGAGCATAGATGCACCCACCATGAGAAACAGCAACTACATCTTTGCATTCAATATCTGGAGATTCATCCAAAGTTGAAGTGAGCCTTTCCAATCCCATTAAAAGACGTTCGATCAGCTTATCATCGGACTCCCAATCGTCAGGCCAGATATCATTTCCGAGATATCCTGGAAATTGCTCATCGATTTCAGACCGAGTAAGCCCGCTGAATGCTCCTGCATCCCTTTCTTTAATTCGGTCCTCGATAACAGTCGAACCGGAATCTAACTGCTTCGCTTTGGCAAAAATATTCGCGGTCTGTATAGCTCTTTGCAAACTTGAAGCAGCTAAAAGCCCAAATGGCGGGAGTTGAGAAGCAGCTTGGAAGGCTTGCTTTGCCCCGAGTTCACTCAGAGGGGGATCTGCCTGCCCCTGCCATTTTCCAACTGCATTCCATTCGGATTGTCCATGTCGGACTAGAAATAAGCGGGTCATAATCTCCAGACGGTAGTCTTTACTTGTGGTTACTTTACGTTTATTTGCTTCCATTCGAGAAATTGCTGGGCTAAATCATATAGATATTGAAGCTCAAACTGTTGGCGAAGTGATAGAACTAGCAGTTGAAAAATTCGGTCCAGATTTTGCACAGGTATTACCAGCTTGCCGAATTTGGGTTAATGGAGAGCCGGCTGATGAGACCGACAAAGTAGTTACGGGTGATGAAGTAGCTATCCTTCCTCCGGTTTCAGGTGGCGCTTATGAGTAGTAGCCTAAATCCAGTGGATAGTAATCACGCCTTCGAGGTAACACATAAAGATCAACACGTAGCGATCCTGTCATTACATACATCCCCATTTGTGCAACCTGGGCAAGGGGACTCGGGTGGAATGAATGTATACATTAGAGAACTAGTTAGTTCCTTAGCCCATAGGGGTTCTCAGTGCTCCGTTTATGTTCGTCGCTGGAATAACTCCTTGCCGGATGAGGTACTTATTGAGCCCGGAGTTCGTTTAGTTCATATTGATGCTGGTGATCCGACATTAGAAAAAGATGTTCTTTGTGACGTTGTTGATGAGTTCACTGACGGTGTAGAAAAAGATCTGTTGCATAAACCGAACGTGGATGTCCTTCATGCGAACTACTGGCTTTCAGGTGTTTCTGGGCACGCTCTAAAGCATCGGCTTGGCCTTCCCCTTGTTACGACCTTCCACACTCTTGGAAGAGCTAAACTCTTTTCCGGCGAACATGACTCAAGAGATAGGGTCAATAAAGAACATGAAGTGATTGATTGCTCTGATGTTGTAGTAGCGAACAGCATTGCTGAGGCTGACCAGTTAAAAGCCCTTTATGGTGCTCCTGAAGAAAGAATTGCCGTAGTTCCACTCGGCGTTGAACATGCTTTCTTTGCTCCTGGAAATCAAGAAGCCGCTCGTGCAGCTCTTGGTTTAGATAATGCTCCGGTTGTAACGTTTGTAGGACGCCTACAACCCCTCAAAGGTGTGGATCTAGCGGTGGAAATGTTTGCCGAGTTAGGGATAGATAATGCGGTTCTTCTGATTGTTGGCGGGGCTAGTGGCATAAACGGGAATAGCGAAGTAAAGAAACTTCAAAAAAGAGTCGAAGAGTTGGGTGTTGAGCAGCAAGTTCGACTTATTGCTCCGCAGCCTCATCACATCTTAAGTACTTTCTATCGAGCTTCAGATATGGTGATCGTTCCGAGCAAGTCAGAGTCTTTCGGACTGGTTGCTCTTGAAGCTGCCGCATGCGGGACGCCAGTTATTGCTGCCTCTGTAGGTGGCCTCCAAGGTCTCATATCGCACGGTGAGACCGGTTATCTAGTAAATGAACGTGATCCCAAGCTATATGCCTATTACGCCCGTGAGATCCTTACGAACCCCATACACGCAGCTGAAATGGCTATGTGTGCAGTTGAAAAGGCTAGGCAGTACTCTTGGAGGGAAACCTCAGGACAAATTCTTAGTCTGTATACCTCAGTGAATTCAAGAGCATTAGTTGATTGTCGATAAAGAAAATGCCTGATACGCCTTTTCCCCCGGAGGAACTTTCAGAACTTACTGAAGTTATCAGGAGCTGGCTTGATCACCAGCTAAGCAACAGAACCTTTGTGCAATCTGTTGAACATAATGAAAGTGAACGGCGTTGGTATGTTCGGATTTCTGGTGAAGAGAAGGATAACTCTATGGTCTTATTAACGCTTGGGCAGCGCACTTTTCGGTATGAGACTTACTTTATGCCTTCTCCTGAGGAGAATAGGTCAGAGGTTTTTGAGTACCTTCTTCGAAAAAATACCAAATTATATGGAGCCTCATTTGGTGTAGGTAGCGAAGATGCCATTTACTTATCCGGACAGATAAACAATGAAGACATAAACGAAAGGACTCTTGATTGGATCACCGGAACTATCTATTCAGCTATAGAGGATTGTTTCAAACCAGCACTTCAACTCGGTTTCGCCAGCCGGTTCAAAGCTAGGCCAGCAGATTAGAGCTACAAGAGTTTTTGGCATTTGACCCTTTAGAGCTACTGACCTACTAGTTTTCATATATGGCAACAGAACTAATGATCGTAGGCGGCGGAAAGATGGGCGAAGCGTTAGCCGTCGGATTAATTAATGCAGGCTGGGCGGAACCTACTGGGATTACAGTTGTTGAGCCAATAAAAGAAAGAAGAGAGGAATTAGGAGAGACCTATGGCCTTAGGGTTATCCCAAGTCCAGAAAAAGCTAGTGATGTACTAGTCGCGGTAAAACCAAACCAGATACAAACCGTATGTGAGCTACTATCACCAATTCCTCCTACCCGCCTTATCTCTATCGCAGCTGGAGTAACAACTTCCACACTAGAGAATCTTCTTTTACCAGAGACACGTGTAATCCGTGTTATGCCAAACACGCCAGCAATGATCAATGAGGGAATGTCAGTTCTATCAGCTGGAACTTATGCTTCTCCTGATGATATCGAATGGGCGATATCGATCTTTGCGGCAGTTGGGAAAACGACAGTTATAGAAGAGAAATTAATGGATGCTGTGACAGGTGTCAGCGGTTCCGGTCCGGCCTACCTGTTTGCTTTAGCTGAAGCTATGACCAATGCCGGATTGAACGAGGGGCTAGACCATGGGAATGCAGATCTTCTTGTCCGACAGACTCTTCTTGGAGCAGCGATCCTCTTAGCTGGATCTAAGGAAAGTCCGATGGAACTCCGTGAAGCCGTCACATCCCCAAATGGAACCACAGCCGCCGCCCTCTCTGTTTTTGAGGATCGAGCATTCCAAGATCTGATTATCGATGCGATATCAGCTGCTACGGATAGAGCAGGTGAACTTGGATCCTAAACTTCTTTTGTGAATTCGTTTTTGGATTTGCGCTTTTCTCTCAATGCCCTAAGGTGACGCCGAACAGTCTTTAAGGAAGAAGATGACGAACGTCTCAAAGAACTCATCAGAATTTATGACAGTGGGTGAAGTAGCAGATCTCATGCGAGTATCTTCGATGACGGTATATAGATTGATCAAAGCTGGTGAGATTCGAGCTGCCCGAGTTGGTAAGTCATATAGGATCCGTGAAGACGATGTAGACCAGTATCTGGCGAGTAGATACAACCAGACCGGTTAACTTAATCTCAAAAAAACCTGTCTAGAATTCTCGCCTTTCAAATAGGATTGAATCATGGCTAGTTCCCGGAATCACACAATAAGTTTCTTAAGTGACTATGGAACTAAGGATGAATTCGTGGGTGTTGTAAAATCGGTTATTCATTCGCTTGCACCTGAGTCAAAAGTTATTGATATTAGCCATGAAATTAAGGCTCACGATATTCGAGCTGGGGGACTGGCACTCGCCAGGGCAGCTCAGTACCTCGATTTAGGGGTTGTTCTAGCCGTAGTCGATCCTGGTGTGGGGGGTGCCCGCAAGGGAGTAGCGATCGAAGTCAATGGAGGCGACTATGTCTTTGTTGGCCCTGACAATGGTTTACTGCCTCCAGCAGTAGCGATGCTAGGAGAGTCTACGCGTGCCGTAGAACTTAATAACCTTCAATTTCACCTACCTGCTCTTTCCTCAACGTTCGCAGGCAGAGATATCTTTGCCCCCGTAGCTGCTCATTTAACCCTAGGTATTCCACTCGATGAATTAGGAAACCTAATTCCTGTTCATTCTCTCCAGCCTGGTTTACTTCCAGTGGGAGGAGTTAACGCAGAAGTAGCTTCCGCTGAAGTGCTTTGGGAAGACCGTTTCGGTAATCTACAACTCAATCTTTCCCCAGAAGATATCCAGAGCTTTGGAGAAACTTATATGCTTCGATTCGGAGAAACATCGAGACGGGTAACGAAAGTTGAAACATTTGAATCTATCCCTAGCTCTGAAATTGGAATAATTGTTGATTCTTGCGGGCTACTTAGTATTTCAATGTATGGACGCTCTGCAGCTGAAGAATTAAGGCTTCACGAAGGTCAGCAAATTGAACTCAGACCTCTGGAAGAGGAACATAAAAACGTAACACCAGTTACTTTAAGAAGAGAACGATGAGAAACGCTACGACAATTGCCGTATTCGTCTTAATAGCAGCGATTCTTGTCGCTTCAGTCACGCAATTATTTTTCTTAGCGAGATAGAAAAAAGGATTAGATTCTTAACTTTCGGACTCCCCTCCTTCTCCAAAACGAGGTATGTTAGAGATGAGGCGAAAAAGTTTCAAACATGGTTGTAATCAAATATTGATTTCAATTTGGCAGATTTCTTGAGTCTCGGCGAAGCTAGAAATATCCCACATTGGGCAGTAATAGAGTCAAGGATCTCACAGCGTGTCTCTTGTAGTAATCGGAGTAAATAATAGGACAATGCCGCTCGATCTTTTCGAGCATTTTTCCATTAGTGATGAAGCATTACCAAAAGCTCTGGCGGGAGTTCAAGGATGTCGTAACATCAGCGAATCCGTCATTCTCTCTACCTGCAACAGGACCGAAGTTTATGTTTATGCAGAGAAGTTCCACGGTGCCTATCAGGATGTCCGGGACTTCCTTGCTGAAACTGCCCAAATCGCACCTGAAAATTTCAACGACTATCTCTACGCACACTATGATTCTGACGCTATTGAGCACCTTTTCTCTGTTACTTGCGGACTTGACTCAGCAGTACTTGGTGAAAACGAAGTACAGCATCAGGTGAAAGTTGCTTGGGAACGCGCTCGAGAAGAAGGGACCTGCGGGACTGTAATCAATGAGTCATTTCGACGAGCTCTTGAAGTGGGGAAACGAGTCCGGACTCAAACCGATTTATCTAGGAATAGCTCTTCCGTCGCACAATCATGTGTTGAAATGGCCCAACATCACTTTGGCAGTCTAAAAGATCGAAAGATTCTTGTTCTTGGCGCCGGTGAGGTAGGGGAAGGCGTCGCAACATCTCTAGCTAAATTAGCGACAGGCCATATTACCTTCATCAATCGGAGCTTTGACCGAGCAGAGGAACTGGCAAAGCAAATCGATGCTGATGCGGTTCCATATGAGAGACTTAAAGAAGCACTGGCTGCCTCTGACGTCCTTCTTACTTCAACTGCTTCCGGTTCCATAATCTTCGATCAGGCTCTCCTCACAAAAATAATGGAGAGCCGGGAAGGAAGTGAACTGCTTATCGTAGATATTGCCGTCCCCCGCGATGTGGATCCTGCCGCAACTTCAATCGAAGGTATCACTCTTTTAGACATAGACGCTCTTTGGGCATTCCGTGCCCAAAATCCTCTGAACGGAAATCAAGATGCGTTTTCTGCAGCTCAGGAAATTATATCTGAAGAGGTAGTTCGATTCTTTGAACAACAGTCAGCTCGAGAGGTTGCACCGTTAATAGCTGGATTCCGAAATGGAGCTGAAGAGATACGGCAGGCAGAGCTTAAAAAGTTCGAAAATCGACTTGCCGATTTATCAGATGAGCAACGCGATGCTGTTGAATCCCTTACCCAAGGAATCTTGGGAAAGATTCTGCATGATCCCACAGTCGCGATGAACGAGGCAGCTGGGTCACCTCGCGGTGATCGACTCGCCGAAGCTCTTCGTGAATTATTCAACATCTAGCGTTCCATCCCCTAGATTGGAAAAATGAAACTTGTCGCTGCTACACGTGGTAGTCCCTTAGCGTTATGGCAGACTCAACATATTGCTTCACTCCTCGAACCTTACGGTGTTGCTGTTGAGCCCCTAGTAGTAGTTACTTCAGGAGATAAAGATCAATCAGCTCCTATTCATCAAATCGGAGGTAAGGGAGTTTTCGCGAAGGAAGTACAAAAAGCTGTTTTGGATAAAAGTGCGGATTTTGCCGTACATTCCTTGAAAGACCTTCCATCTCTAACCCCTGAAGGACTAAAGCTTGTCGCGGTTTCCAGTCGAGGTGACCCAAGAGATGCACTTGTTGGTTCTTCTTTACAAGGCTTACCTGTTGAAGGTCATGTAGCAACGGGATCAGTGCGGAGAAAAGCCCAACTAGCTGCGCTTCGGCCAGATCTCAATTTTCATGAACTCCGCGGGAATATAGAAACAAGACTGGCCAAAGCGGAAAACTTTGATGCCATTGTTGTCTCCGCAGTAGCCCTAGCAAGGTTAGGGCTACAGCCGAAAGCCATGGAAATTCTTGAACCTGAAATCATGCTTCCACAAGTCGGACAGGGAGCTTTGGGCATTGAAATCCGCACAGACGACCTTGAAACAAATGAAATACTATTACGTATACAGAACCCTGTTTCCCGGGTAGAAGTTGATGCTGAAAGGTCCTTTCTCGCTGCACTTGGAGCCGATTGCAGAAGTCCGATTGCATCTTACGCGATTCATAAAAATAACCAGATACGTTTAAGGTCGCTTGCAGCGAGTGATGATGGGAAGATAATTTTAACTGACGACCGAATCGGCGACGACGGAATAGAGCTAGGGAAGCTCGCAGCCAATGCATTGATAGAGAACGGGGCAAAGAGCCTATTCAAAGGCTAAGACCCATTACTTGAACGGTTACAGGAGGGACCATAGGGAATATGACATTTACGCCATCCAAATGGAAAAGACCATTAACCGGAAAGAAAATTGTTCTTACGAGGGCTAGACATCAGGTAAAGAGTCTCCAGTTTCGATTAAGGCAATACGGGGCAACGCCCATTGCAATCCCATCAATAGAAATTGTCGACCCTCCAGATGGTAAAGAGCACCTAAAGAGAATTCTTCAAGAAGAAGTAATCACAAGTTCTGGGACCCAAGCCTTCTTGAAATATGAATGGCTAATATTCACATCATCCAATGGGGTTGATAGATTCATGCAATCTGTTCGTCATTGGGAAAGGCAATGCCCCGCCCATCTTCATATGGACAAGGTAAAGATTGCTGTTATAGGACCTGGAACCTTACGGAGGCTTCGCCGATGGGGCCTGAGGCCTGAAATTCAAGCAACAGACCATCTTGCTGAAGGACTATTGGAAAAATTTCAGGCTATAGAACCAGACAATCAGAATGAATTCGAAGGACGTATTCTGTTACCCAGAGCTGCCAAAGCTCGAAATATTCTTCCAGATACGTTGCGAAATGTGGGATGGGCTATTGATGATGTCCCCGTATATCAAACGATAATACCGAAGGTAGAAAAAGGGTCTCAGGATCTGCTTTCGTCAGCTGATGCGATAGTTTTTATGTCATCATCGACAGCGCAGAATTTCGTTCAAATGTTTGGGAAAGAACATTTACCTGAAGTTATTGTCTCAATTGGTGCAATAACAACCCAAACAATTCTCAATTTGGGATTTATTCCTACTATCGAAGCCTCACCTAGTTCAGTCAAGGGAATTGTTACAGGGCTGCTCAACCATTACTCAACGAACTAGCTCCAAACACATATTTCTTGAGAATCCCCAACAGTTCGTTAGATCACCCCTCCGAATGAGCCTGACTGACTTATAGACTGTACCTGTGTCTTTCCCTAATAGGAGATTGCGCCGGCTACGAAAAACACCGGCACTTCGACGTCTGGTCGCTGAAACCAGACTAAGTGTAGATGACCTTGTCGCGCCCCTCTTCGTTCGCGAAGGAATCGATAGTCCCGTTCCGATTCCTTCCCTAAGTGGAGTGCAACAACACACACGTGAATCATTAGTTAAGGAAGTAAAGGAACTTCATTCACTTGGTGTTCCAGGGGTCATTCTATTTGGCATTCCTGAACAGAAAGACTCTCACGGTTCTCAAGCTTGGAACCCTGACGGAATTGTGCAGCTCGCACTTCAGGATTGCCGTGATGCCATCGGAGAAGAAATGGTCCTTATCGCTGATCTTTGTATTGATGAATACACCGACCACGGCCACTGCGGGATAGTTCAAGAAGACGGATCAGTGGACAATGACGAGACACTCGAGATTTATGGAAACATTGCTCAAGCTCAAGCCCGAGCGGGCGCTGATATCGTCGCACCAAGCGGCATGATGGATGGGCAAGTTTGGGCGATCAGGAACGCACTGGACAAAGGTAATTATCAAGAGGTATCGATTCTCGCGTATTCGGCTAAATATGCCTCTGGACTATATGGACCTTTCCGAGATGCAGTTGATGTCACGATAGTTGATGGCGGTGATCGAAAGACCTATCAGCAAGATTGGCGAAATGGTCGAGAAGCCCTTGCTGAAATTCGAGCTGATGAAGAGGAAGGCGCTGACATGATTATGGTCAAACCCGCAACTCCATATCTCGATGTTCTTTCTGAAGCGAGAAAAATAACTAATTTACCTATAGCCGCCTATCATGTCTCTGGGGAATACGCGATGATCAAAGCTGCTGCAAGTCAGAATCTCATAGATGGTGACGTTGTGGCCGTAGAGCAGCTGACTGCTATTAAACGCGCTGGAGCAGATTTCATCCTGACGTATCTGACTAGAGAAATTGCCGAATCATTGTGAGTGAGGAACTATTTTCTCGAGCGAAACAGATCATCCCTGGTGGAGTAAATTCTCCAGTTAGGTCATTCCGCTCAGTTGGCGGTACTCCTTATTTCGTAACCCGCGCCGAAGGTCCACATGTCTGGGATAGTAAAGGAAATCGTTATATCGATTACGTCATGAGTTATGGACCCGCTATCGCCGGCCATTGTCCCCCTCAAATTATTGATGCAATCCAGCAAGCATCTGGAAATGGAACCTCATATGGTGCACCTACTCTGTCCGAGATAGAAATAGCAGAGGAGATTACTCGCCGCGTTAATGGAGTGGACATGGTCCGTCTCGTATCCAGCGGTACAGAAGCGACGATGACAGCTGTCAGGCTCGCACGGGGAGCTACTGGGCGGGACAAAATCGTGAAATTTTCAGGACACTATCACGGTCATGCGGATAGTCTTCTTGCGGCAGGAGGTAGTGGAGTGGCCAATCAGGGTCTCTCTGGTTCATCAGGTGTTCCAACAAGCGCAGTAGCGGATACGATCGTTGCACCGTGGAATGCGATTCCCCATTTAGATGAATCAATAGCGGCACTCATACTTGAGCCTCTTCCAGCCAATATGGGAATAGTTCCCCCCAGAGAAAACTTTCTTCATGAACTACGAACCCAATGTGACGAGCATGGGGTCCTCTTGATTTTCGATGAAG
>JAQWQL010000099.1 GCA_029244605.1 Acidimicrobiales bacterium
ACACTGGTATCAGAGTATTTACCAAAGCGCTGTCCAGCAATATTAACGGGACCACAGCGACATGATCAATAAGTCTCAGAATCTACCACTTACTCATGGACACGCCATCAGACGCTCTGAACGGCGCGCATCGGCAGTTGATGCATTCATCGATCTTGTTTTGGAACATGGAAGCGCACCCAGCCCAGAGGAGGTCGCGAAACGAGCGGGCGTGTCGATTGCATCTATGTACCGATATTTCGAGACGCTTGATGAGCTACGAAGCGACGCTATCGCTCGCATTGAGGACCGTTTCCCTGAACTGCTCACCATTCCAGAGACTGCCACCGGTAATCGCAAGCAACGTGTAGCAGCTTTCACTGGAGTCCGAGTTGCACTTCACGAGAAACTCCACCCTCTCCAACTGCTCAACCGTAAGAGTTTTCAGGGTAGCCCGATTGCAGCGAAGCAGATTGACTCCGCTCGGCTGGTACTCTCCGACCAGATCCGCGTTCACTTCGATCTCGAACTGCGCACACTCAACCCGGCCGGTCGTGAGGACACAGTCGCTGCTATCTCAGTTCTCACTTCGGTCGAATCATGGGAGCAGTTTCGACGGACACTGAACCGAACACCCGGACAAACACGCAGAGCCTGGAGCAGCGCTCTCGACTGCCTGCTACCAGTCGTCGAATAGGGGACAGAATGTCAAAATTATCTGATCAAGAGAGCAGCTTTAAGGGAACTATCGGAAGAACGTTAAAAGAGTCAGAGCCTTGGTTTGAGTCCCCAAATCACCCTGGTAAAGAAACCCCGAACGTAGTAGTGGTTCTATTGGACGACACGGGATTCGCTCAGTTGGGGTGCTATGGATCTTCTATTGATACAAAAAATATTGATGCTTTAGCAACTCGTGGACTTCAGTTCACGAACTTTCATGTCACGCCGCTCTGTTCACCTACAAGAGCAGCGCTTCTCACTGGTCGATCCCAGCATTCGGTTGGGATGAGGTCAGTTTCCAATTTCCGCACTGGATTTCCGCACATGCTTGGGCACATAACCAATGAAGCAGCGACTATGGCTGAGATTTTCCAAGAAGAAGGCTACGCCACGTTTTGCGCAGGGAAATGGCACTTAGCCCCGATGGAAAACTGTTCAGCCGCTGGCCCGTTTGACCAATGGCCTCTTGGCAGAGGATTTGATCGTTTCTATGGTTTCCTAGAAGGAGAAACAGATCAATTCCACCCTGACCTTGTCAGGGACAATCATTGTGTTGAACCCCCTGCGAAACCAGAAGATGGCTATCACCTAAGTGAAGACATTGTTGACAACCTTCTGGAAATGATCGCTGATTCAAAAGGAGTTCGACCAGACCGCCCGTTCTTTGCTTATCTCCCATTCGGCGCTACTCATGCTCCCCACCAAGCCCCTCCCGATTACTTAGCTAAGTACAGAGGTGTTTTCGATGAAGGTTGGGATGTCTTTCGTGAACGCTGGCATAACCGTCAGTTAGAACTTGGAGTAATCCCATCAGGAACACAATTAGCTCCCAGAAACCCTGGAGTAGAAAAATGGGATGAACTACCAAAAAATCAGAAACTCTTAGCAGCGCGCCTCCAAGAAGCATTCGCAGCTTTCCTAGACCATACAGATGACCAAATTGGTCGGCTAGTAAACGGTTTACGTGACACAGGCCAACTAGATAACACAATCTTCATTCTTCTCTCAGATAACGGAGCTTCTCAAGAAGGAGGCCCTTTTGGGGTCATGCACGAAATGAAGTTTTTCAATGGGATATTAGAAACCCCGGACCAAGCCATCGAAAACATTGATGACATAGGGGGACCACATAGTCACACCAATTACCCATGGGGATGGGCGCAAGCAGGTAACACCCCGTTCAAATGGTATAAACAAAATACTCATGAAGGAGGAGTACACGTTCCTATGATCATCCATTGGCCTAAAGGAATTGAGAAGAAAAACCGAGGTTCTTTACGAAACCAATTCGCAAATGTTTCTGACATCGCACCTACTCTTTTTGAAATACTAAACATCCAAGCACCCGAAACATACAAAGGTATTCCACAAATTCCAATCTCAGGCCATTCCTTCGCTCATCTTCTTACAGACCCAAACGGGATTTCTCACAACACAGTCCAATACTTTGAGAACACGGGCAGCAGGGCACTCATAGCAGGAGAATGGAAAGCTGTTTGCCGCCACCAAGCCGGCGCAGACTACGACACCGAGCAATGGGAACTATACAAACTCACTGATGACTGGTCCGAATGCAATGACCTCGCTGAGTCCGAACCAAAAAAATTGGCAGAGTTGCAGAACCTATGGTGGGAAGAAGCTGAAAAGCATGGCGTTCTTCCACTTGATGACAGAGGCTTTGAATTATTTGGAGCGCGATTCAGGGACTTGTCACCGCACCCAACGAGCCGAAAATATGTGTACAGACCTCCAATGTCTCCCATACCAGGTCAAGCAAGTGCAGCAATTGGCGGAAGAAACTTTGACCTGACAGCCACAGTCACCCGAGAAAAAAACGACGAGGGGGTACTCTTCTCAACAGGAACAGAGAACTCTGGCATATCAATATTCATACAAAAAGATCGCTTAGTCGTAGATTACAACGCATTTGACAACCATTCGGTTGTAACGTCCACCATTGAGGTCCCAACCGGAAACTCAACACTTCTCGCTCAATTCCGCAGACACAAAAAAGGCGGAGAAATTGAAATCTACATCAACGGAGAACCATCGGGATCTGTAGAGGTTCCCCTATTCATGAGAATGATTTCTTCCGTAGGTTCAAGCATAGGTTACGACCACGGATCAGCTGTCTCACCTCAATATGAAAGCCCTTTTCCTTTTGCAGGGAAACTACATCAAATCGAAATCCAACTCGCAGCCAAAAGAGCACCCGATGCAGATGAAGCTCAGGCGCGAGCTGAAAACGCAAGGCAATAAGTTGTTATCTATACAGGAGGAAAAATGATAGCTATAACTCTTCTCGGAACGGGTTCCCCAATCCCTGACCCCAACCGGGCAGGACCAGCAACCCTCATACAAGCTGGTGAAGAGAACTACCTAGTTGACGCAGGTAGAGGCGTGCTCATGCGGTTGGCAGCAGTAGGATGCGGCGCCAATATGCTCAATGGGGTCCTGATTACACACCTTCATAGTGATCACATAACTGATCTGAATGATGTCATTACATCTGCTTGGATAACTACGTTTGGAAAGCCGAAACCTCTTCAAATTGTTGGACCGCCAGGTACTAAAGAAGTAGTCGACAGAATATTGCACTTTCTCAGCTTCGACATTGGATATCGAATAGATCACCATGCTGACCTCAACGACCCTCCCGCTGTGGATGTCATTGAGATCGAAAGCGGAAATGTGGAATTAGAAGGTATCGTCAAAATTTCTGCAGAGCCGACAGAGCACCGTCCTGTTCACCCGACTATCGGCTTTCGCTTTGATTATAAAGATGACGCTGTTGTTGTCGCAGGCGACACCATCCCGTGCGATGGTCTGGACAAATTATGCACAGGAGCAAAAGGGCTCGTGCATACCGTAATTCGAAAGGACATCATCGAGAATATTCCTATCGAAAGGCTTCAAGATGTATGCGATTACCACTCTTCTGTTGAAGAAGCTTCACAAACCGCAGAGCGAGCAGGAGTCGAAACGCTCGTCTTAACTCATTACGTTCCTGCATTTCCCCTAGGCCAAGGAGAAGAATGGGAAGAGATAGCATCCCAGCATTTCTCCGGAAGAATAGAACTAGGCGATGACCTACATCGAGTAGAAATAGACTGATAACAAGGAGAAGCATGCAAACAATACGAACTCCGGACACAAGATTCGACGATTTAAAGGACTACCCTTACCAGCCAAACTATGTCGAAATCAACGACGGTGAAGGTAGCACGCTGCGCGTGCACTACCTCGATGAAGGCCCAAAGAATAGTAACCCGATCCTATTACTCCACGGCGAACCCTCCTGGAGTTACCTCTACCGGCACATAATTCCTCAATTGGTTGATAAAGGACATCGGGTCGTCGTCCCTGATTTAGTAGGGTTCGGGAAAAGTGACAAGCCACTAGAGCAAACTGACTACTCATATGCCAGGCATGTCGACTGGATGGCCGAACTAATCTTCGATCATTTAAACCTCACCTCCATAACATTTTTCGGACAGGACTGGGGTGGTCTAATCGGATTGCGCCTGCTGGCACAAGAACCAGGCCGATACGACCGTGTCGTTATCGGCAACACTGGGCTTCCAACAGGTAAGGGAGAAGCGACCGAAGCCTTCCTCGCCTGGCAGGAATTCTCGCAAACAGCTCCGGAATTTCCAATAGGACAACTCATCAACAGCGCCTGCATCAGGGATCTCACTACAGACGAAACCCACGCATATGACGCACCATTCCCCACAGATGAATACAAAGCAGGAGCAAGAATATTCCCTTCATTAGTTCCAACAAGCACGAGCGACCCCGCAAGCCAAGACAATCTTTCAGCTTGGGAAGTTCTCAGCGAATACCAAAATCCGTTCCTTCTCGCATTCAGTGATAGCGACCCAGTCACCAAAGGCGGAGACGCCCCATTTCACGCAAAAGTACCTGGAACCAAAGGACAGAACCATGTCACTATAGAAAATGCAGGCCATTTCCTGCAGGAAGATAAGAGTAAGGAACTTGCAGCGATAATGAACGACTTTATAGCCAACACATCACCACAAAGAGGAGAAAGCTAATGGCAGGACCTAAATACGGTCAAATAGACCACGACTATGGTTTACGACTTGCCACCACACAACCTGATGAAGATGGGCCAATTTGGATGGTTAACCTCATGAAATATCACGACGTTGCACAATATGAAGACAATTCTTCACAGAAAATATCGGGCCGTGAAGCGGATAATCTCTATACCCCACTGGAACCTCTTGCAGCCATAGGAGCAGAAATCGTCTACGTGGGTAATGTCGAGACTAAACTTTTAGGAGATGAGCGAGACTGGGACAGAATTGCAGTAGTCAAGTATCCAACGCGACGGTCGTTCATTGATATGCAACAGCGTAACGATTTCAAAGAAAAGCATGTTCATAAGGAAGCAGGTATGAAAGAAACAATTGTTATGGGGTGCTTACCTGTAGATCTTCCAATTGTAGAAAT
The DNA here is from genome assembly GCA_029244605.1 of Acidimicrobiales bacterium. GTDB lineage: Bacteria > Actinomycetota > Acidimicrobiia > Acidimicrobiales > UBA8592 > UBA8592. The sequence goes on from JAQWQL010000099.1 coordinate 5,179, forward strand.
ATCGGAAACAGATTGGGAAGACGTCCCATACCCGCCATCCGAAGATGATGGCCCGATTGCCGTATTACATGTCCTCAAGTTTGAATCAGGAACCAGAATGGACGAAACACCCCAAGATATGGAGAAATACCAAGAAAAAGCAGCGGAGGTAGGCCTTAAAAACGGACTACGAATCTCTGGATGGTTTGGAGTAGAAGGAACCATAGTTGGTGACGGGAGGAAATGGGATCAAGTCCGTTTCAATACGTTCCCGAGCAAAGCAGCTTTCATGGAAGTTGTAAATGACCCCAACAGGCTCGAAGCGCAAAAAATGCATCGAGAGAGAGCTATCGCAGATACGTATACGTTGATTGTGCGGACATCATTAGATAACTTAGCCGCTTCTACTAGCCCTTCTGGCTAACCGGTCACCGTATGTACATTCTTAAGAATAGCTTCAGTAATCTGCTCGGGACTTTCCCATATAAACATATGGCCAGCCTGTGCAACCGAGATCATCTCAGCGGAAGGAATTAAATCCGCTATCCGTTGATTTTCACTATGGGTAGTTAATAGATCGTTCACTCCACAGACAACAGTTGTTGGTGAGTCGATGAGAGGAAGTAACCCTCGAATGTCGAACTGAAGTAACCCGAGAGAAGCATCAATACGGTGTGGGGTAGGGCAACGCTGTCCAAGCTCCAGAGCGTCATTGACCATCTGTCGCGAAGGGGTCCTTCCGAATAAGGTAAACCTTGCTAGCGCAGGGCCGTGAACTGGATGGTCTATCAATCTCTGGTACCAGTCGCGATTAGATAAGCCGAGGAAAAACTGTCGAGTATTTCCGCTTGTATCAGCAAGAGTTGAAAGCAACGTTAGGGATATCACTCTTTTCCCAGCTGACGAAGGCCCCATAGTAAGTAATGACATTGCAGCGATTCCGCCCATCGAATGCCCAACTAGATGCACATCTTGAAGATCCAGCGCATGCAGAACTTCCCCGAGGTCCAAGCCTTGACGTTCTGGCCCAAACCCAGCTGACCCGACAGTTGATCCACCATGACCACGTTGATTAACCCCAACCACACAACAATCTTGATCTATCAAGGCTTGGGCAATTGGTCCGAAACAATGGTGGTCAGCAGACAGGCCATGGACGAGAACGATCACAGGACCAGAAAGACTGCCGGACATCTCAACAACCAATTCCGCTCCATCATCCGTGCTAACCGTCGTAATAGTCCCCTTGGGCCAGCGTGGAGTCAACCAGTTAGGAGGCTTTTGTGTCGAGTCGATTTTACGAAGTGTTAAACGTTCCGAAATCATCACTCCCAAAGCTGCAAGAACAGGGGCAATAACTAAGAATTTAAATGCAGTTTTTAAACGCATTGGCGTAGCATACAACGCAAATTTCAGAGTGGCCGTAGTTACAACGATATTTGGTAACTACTCTTGCGATTCAGGGAACGCTAAGTTTACTCAGCCATCGGTGACGCAACCATTGGACGCGTCTTCGACGAGGCGGATGTACTTCCACAAGGTACCCGATGTGGCCTTGAACGGTGGCGCCTCCCATTGTTCGGCTCGGGCAGCGAGCTCACTGTCGCTGATCGCCACGGTCATCTCATGGCTCTCATCGTCGATCGTGATGACATCCCCGTCACGCACCAGAGCGATCGGGCCGCCTTCCTGAGCCTCGGGAACGACGTGTCCAACGATGAAACCGTGGCTCCCACCGGAGAAGCGCCCGTCGGTG
>JAQWQL010000042.1 GCA_029244605.1 Acidimicrobiales bacterium
CATCCCAATGGGGTTGGATGGCGTACACAGCTGTGGGAGGGACTTTGATTCCGTATTACATCTGGTTTTGGGCGCTTCAACGCTTGGAAGCAAGTAAAACAATTGCCTATATGTACACAGTGCCGTTTGCTGCCTTGCTATGGACTTGGATTGTCTTAAGTTTGTTTCCAGACTGGTGGGCAGCGTTTGGAGGGATTATCTTGATAGGTGGAGTAATGCTTACCCAAAAGTCAAGCGTGAATCCTAATGACTCTAAGAATGAAATGACATCGTGATGGGGGAGAGCTAACTAATGAGAGTTTTAGTAACAGGAGGGGCTCAAGGTATCGGCCTAGCCGTTTGTAAGAAGTTGGAAGAAAATGGTCATGAGGCAATTTCTGCAGATAAGCAGGAACAGGCAGATTGCATCTATCTTGATGTTACAAGCGAAGAATCTTGGGAAACTGTCTTTAATTCAGTAGGTCCGTTCGATGGATTAGTAAATTGCGCTGGAATTAGAACACGGAATCTTATTGTTGACACTACCTTCGAAGAATTTCAAAGACATATGGATGTCAATATCACTGGAACATGGTTAGGTATTAGGGAAATGTTTCGACATCGATCTAACCAACCTGCATCGACGAGTTTCACTCCTGCGTCAATAGTCAACATAGCATCTGTAAATGCAGTGATCGCCGTACCAGCTCAAGCTCATTATGTCGCATCGAAAACCGCAGTCGTTGGCTTAACTAAAGCAGCTGCAATTGAAGGTGCTCCGATAGGAGTCAGGGTTAATGCAATTGCTCCAGGGGCGATCCGAACTCCGATGACCGAAGAACGACTAGTCGACCCTGAACAAGTTGCATGGTTGGAAGGGCGTATTCCGGTTGGCCGAGTTGGAGAACCAGATGAAATGGCGTCAGTTGCAAGTTTTCTGTTATCAGATGGAGCATCCTATATAACAGGCACTACTGTTTTTGCTGACGGAGGATGGACTGCGAATGGAGTGTGATTTATGTTTCCTTTAAATGGATTTTATCATTATGGAATTGTTGCGAGTGATTTCGATAAGACAGTCGAAGAATTGAGTCTTAACCTTGGGCTTGAATGGGCATCAGTAACTGAATTTGAAATGGTGTGCGAGCAGCCCAATGGGATAGTTACTGCAGATATGAAAGTAGCTTATTCAACGACGGGGCCTCCTCATTTCGAAGTCATTCGAGTTGCTCCCGGTACTGTGTGGGGCGAAGCGGACCTTGGGGTGCATCACTTGGGGTATTGGACTGAGAATCTTCAGGAGGACCATAAGCGGCTAACGGAAGCAGGCTATGCGTGGGAGGCTTGTTATCATAACCCCGAAACAGAAGGCCCATACGGCTTTACATACCATACGCTTTCGGCCTCGCGCCTTCGACTTGAACTTGTTGATATCGCAAGAAAGCCAGCTTTTGACATCTGGATGGGGGGAGGAGAGTTTCCATCAGCCATGGAGCCTGGAGGAATGGCAGATTGACTAATGAAGCTGATGTCATAGTTGTCGGTGGTGGACCAGGAGGTATGGCCGCCGCTCTAGAAGCTGCAAACAATGGCTCTTCAGTTATTCTGCTAGAGGCCGATACCCAAATTGGAGGAAACGCAGCACGCTCTACTGGCTATTTAGCCTTTCAAAATTTTGATATGCAAACTCAGGAGGGCATAGACGACAGTGCAAAAATATTCGTCCAAGATATGGCTGCAGAAATATCGCGGCAAACTGAGAAATACGGTATTACTTTTGATGAAGAATTAGCATGGCTCTTTTCAGAGGAATCATCTGATACGTACTCATGGCTGTGTGATTTAGGTTTTGAATTTAACCGGTTTCTTCCGCGTCCAAAGCAGCACTCCGTGAATCGAATGGTTGACGTTAAGGATACAGCCATGTTTACCTACCTTTTCGAAAAAGCACTTACCACTGCAGGTGTTGAAGTCGTTACCGAGACTCGAGTCCGCAGGCTTTTAGTCGTTAACGATTCCGTTGCCGGAGTTCAAACTAACACTGACACATATATAGCGAACCGTGGAGTTCTTCTTGCTACAGGAGGCTATCAAGCTAACCCAGAGATTAGGATCAAATACCAACCAGAGGTTATGGCTTCAACGCCATATTTAGGAACTAAACATGATGTAGGGGATGGCCACATCATGGGTCAAGCTGTTGGTGGTGACTTAATAAACATGACGATGATTCCACCCTTAATAATGGTTGGGTCGGCTTTGGTTGAGGAATCCATTGCTGTAAACCTGGAAGGTGAAAGGTTTCATGATGAAGCTGGACCATACGATTATCGCGTTGACCAACTCGCTAAGCAGCGGGATCGTCTGGCGTGGTACATCTTTGATGACAGGGCTTTTAGAAACAAGAAGCAACTCATTGATGAAATGCCCGAAGAACCAATTTCGGCCCATACTCTAGAGGAACTTGCAGGCAAATTGGGTTGCGATGGACATGGTTTAAATACATGTGTAGATGAATGGAATTCACTTGTTGCATCAACAGAAACAAAGGATCCTAAATTTGGAAGGGTGATATTTCCTGATCCGCGCATTGGGATACTCGAACAGCCATTTCATGCCAGCAGGATGGTTGTCGGGCTTAATTTCCCTGCTGGTGGTTTCAGGGTCTCCGGTGATATGCAGGTGCTTAATGTATATGGAGAGCCCATTCAAAACCTATTTGCGGTCGGTGACTGTACAGGCGGGCTAGGCCCAGTGATCGGCATGGGAGGAATGAGGATAACCCCAGCACTTACTTTAGGTCGTATAGCAGGACGAAAAATTGCTACTGGTACAAATTTCAAAGAGACTCGCCAAGGCGACGTGTCCAAAATTCCAGAAAACCAAATGAGGATACCTGTAGTGGATGAGGCAGACTGATGGAGTTAATCACTTCTAGATTTCTTTCCGCTGTAGAAGATCACCCTAATCGACCTATCCTTACATTCCCTGACGAAACTGTTTCATATCAAGAGCTAAACGAGAGAGCATTGATAATAGCGAAGTCATTGCATTCGATGGACGTCCGCCGCGGGGATCATGTCGGAATTCTGATGGCCAACTCACTAGAGTATGTTGCAGTTTTATTTGGCGCAGCCTTTCTAGGCGCAATTCCAGTTCTTTACAATGGCCGCTTTAAAGCCCGTGAGATTGCTCATGTTACGAGTGACGCAGATATAAAAGTAATCGTAACCAGTGATCAGATAGACGAACATGTTGACTATGGAGACCTGCTTCACAGCGCTTTGCCGGGACTTGAAACTATGGAATACGGTAAAGTTAACTTACAAATCTCTGGCGCCCCTAATCTTCATGGGGCAGTTATGCTCGGTGGAAAACAATTCCGGGGGTTCATCGACGAAACAAGATTCAAGGCAATGGGCGAAGAGGTATCAAATAAAGAAATCACTTCATTGCTGAATAAATTACGTATCGAAGACCCAGCAATAATGTTCTACACATCAGGAACGACAGCAATGCCCAAAGGCTGCTATCTCAATCACACCGTCCTACAACATGCAGGAGTTGTCGGGGGAGTAGGAAATCTCGGATTAAGAGAAGGGGATAAGGTTTTCGCTCCGCTACCCATGTTTCATACTGCTTTCTCACAGCCATTTTCGGGGGTCCTCCATGTTGGGGGAACATTAATCTCCATGAAAAGGTTCGAAGCAAAACCCGCATTAGATCTAATTCACAAGGAAAAACCAACTGCGATGTTTCCTGCTTTTGCGATGATTACTAACGAGATCATTGCACAGCCAGAATACAGAAGTGATTCGTTTGAAAGCGTTAGAACAATTGTGAACGTCGGCCCAGAGGATGTCTTAATGCAGTTGCAGGAAAAGATGCCTCACACAAAACAAATCACTGTATTTGGAATGACAGAAACCGGCGGATCTGTATGTATGGGGAATCATGAGCTTACTGATTCGGAGCGGGCTCGAACATCAGGCCCAGCTTTACCTGGGAATGAAATAGAAATCCGCGATCCAGAAACTAATAAAAAGCTGCCCCCAAATACGCTGGGTGAAATTGTAGCTAGAGGGATAGGTGTATTTTCTGGTTATCACAAATCCCCAGAGAAGAATGCAGAAACATTTGACTCGGAGGGTTGGTTTCATACTGGGGACTTGGGAGAAATGACAGAAAATGGAGAAGTCATATTCTCTGGAAGGCTTAAGGACATGTTAAAAGTTGGAGGAGAGAATGTCGCTTCAGTTGAAGTCGAAGGTTTCCTCTCAACGCACACCGGAGTTAAGGTTGCCGCGATCGTAGGGCTTCCTGATGAAAAATACGGTGAAGTTCCAGTCGCATATATAGAGCTGGAAGAAGGAAGTGAACTCAGCGAGGAGGAAATAATCGAATATTGCAAAGGGCAAATTGCATCTTTTAAAATCCCGCGACATGTTCGCTTCCTAACTGAATGGCCCATGGGGGCAACAAAAATTCTGAAATATGAACTTCGAGAGACAATAGCTAGAGAGTTTAATAAAAATTAGTCTCGAACTACTTTCACTCAAGATTCTCCGGGCGAGGAAGAAGAGTCATCAACGCTTTGGATAGCCCTCCATCTACATACAGAATGTGACCGTTTATATACTGTGACGCTTCAGAACCTAGGAAATAGACTGCTTCTGCAATCTCAGTCGGAGAGCCAAGTCGGTGAAGAGGAATAGCTTCTGAGCGAAGATCGCGAAAACTTTTTCTACGGTATACATCATCAGTTCCTGGAGTTGGGACAAGCCCTACTGCCACGCCATTACATCGAACTCCTCTAGGGCCCCACTCAATTGCTACTTGCTCAGTTAAAGAAACCAAGGCAGCTTTAGAGGGTCCATAACTACCTACGGAGGGGTTTGGATGCTTTGCAGCTATCGAGACAATATTAACAATCGAACCGTGACCAATTTCTAGCATTCTCGAACCGAAGAACTTAATTGTATTAAATGCTCCCTTTAGGTTGACATCTAGAACGCGGCTAAAGTCCTCCAGTGTGGTGTCTTCAAGCGGCCCAAACTTCCAAATACCTGCATTGTTAACAAGTAAATCAATTGGGCCTATGGTTGCAGCAATGCCAGCAACAGCGGATTCATCGCTAACGTCACATCGGATAGTATCTTGAGAGCCGCTGATATCGAGAATGAATACTTCATAATCAGCTTCGATTAGCCTTTCGGAAATTGCAGAACCAATACCCTGTGATCCACCAGTAACAACAGCTTTTAATGACATATAGTAGATACTAGGAGTGTTTTACTATGCGTGCATTAGAAGGTATGTCAGTTTTGATCACCGGAGGGGGTTCAGGAATAGGCGAAGGAGCAGCAAAACATTTTGCCAGGAAAGGTGCAAATGTTACTATCACCGGCCGAAGAGAAGAACCGTTAAATAAAGCTGTCGAGAATATCGGTCCAAACGCTGCATATGTTGTAGGCGACGTCACAATTAGCGATGATCGAATGAGAATGGTGGAAGCAGCTGTCGAGCATGGAAAAGGTTTAGACGTACTAATCAGTAACGCTGGGAACATATATAGATGTGATGTTGAAGATTATGACGAAGAGCAGCTTCTGAATCTTTTCCATTCAAATGTTGTTGGCGGGATGATGCTCCTTAAGGAGTCAATTCATCACTTAAAAAAGACAAAAGGATGCGCTCTTTTTGTCGGCTCTGTCCATACCCAACGAGCATTTCCCAATGCTTCACCATACGCAGCGACGAAAGGCGCACTAGAGACTTTGACAGGTGTGTTGGCTGCTGAATTAGGAAAATATGATGTTCGGGTAGGATGCGTTCGACCTGGTGGAGTTATCACAGAAATAAACGTCCGAGCTGGTTTATCAACAGCAGACGAAGCTCGAGAGCGCTTAGAAGGAATGGGGAATATGCATGCACTTGGAAGAATCGGAACAGTCGAAGAAGTAGCTGAAGCCTTCGAATATTTAGCCACTGCAGAGTGGGCTACAGGTAATGTGCTAACGATCGATGGCGGCCTAGGACTCGGAGTTACTCAAGAGTGATTCTTGTCGCTGTAGAAAAACTGTCCAAATGGAAAAACTCAAATAAGGAAAAAAAGTGGACTTAGACAGGCTGGATTGGATCGCACTAGGTCATGAGGAAGCATTAGATCCATTAATTCCTATTGTTGATCCACATCACCACCTCTGGCACCGAGGAGGAAGCAGGTACCTTGCTGAAGAACTATTCGAAGATCTAACAGCAACCCACAATATAACAGATACTGTTTTCGTCGAATGCATGGCAAATTACGACAGGGAAAGGTCGAGGGAATTACAACCAGTAGGTGAAACATCTTTCGTCTCTGAAGAATCAGAACGTCTAGAAAAGTTGGGGGGGCCTAAAATATCAGGGATCATTGCCTTCGCTGACCTAATGCTTGGAAGCCGCGTACTCGAGATCTTAGATGAACACGCACATGCAGGACGCGGCCTTTTTCGGGGTATCCGACATGCAACAGCGTGGAGCGATGATCCGGAAATTTCAATAAGTCACTCAAAACCCACTAAAGAAATCATGAGAGAAAAATTATTTCTCGAGGGTCTTACTGTGCTCGAAGAGCAAGGCTATTCGTTTGATGCGTGGCTATATTTCGATCAAATTGACGAGCTAATAGAGCTCGCAGTGGCATGTCCCGAGATTCCGATCATTTTAAATCACCTTGGCGCACCCCTGTCTATTGGAAGGTGGAAGTCTAAAAACTCTGAAGTGGAGAGAAAATGGAAAGAGCAACTTACTAAATTAAGTAAAAGCACAAATGTCTATTTAAAAATTGGTGGTATTGGGATGGATAATTATTTCAATACAGAATGGTCATCGCTGGTAGTCCCACCATCTTCCGAGCTGGTTGCTGCTTACTGGAAAGATAAGATTACTTGGGCGATAGATACCTTTACGCCTGATAGATGCATGTTCGAGTCTAATTTCCCAGTTGACCGCCAAACACTTTCATACTCGGTGCTTTGGAATGCTTTTCAACGGATTGCAGACCAATATAGCCCCGCAGAGAAGAGAGCATTATTCTCAGGGACAGCAAGCACCGTGTATAAAATTTAGATATAGAATTATTGTTCGCTTACTTAGAGAAAAAACTCTCTGTGGAATAGGTTTAATACTGTTCCTTTAAGATAGGAACTAGAATTTTTATACCCAATTGCATCGAGGTAGTTAGAGATTGTCAATGTCATTAGAATTTTCATTTCCAGAGAACTTGCAGAACCTTCAGAAAAGAGCTCGGTCTGTAGCTGAGGAAGGAGTAAAGAAGTTTGGGTCCTATCCCGACTCATGGATTAACGGCTATTCAAAAGAATTCTCAAAAGTTCTCGCAAGCGAAGGTTGGCTTGGGATGACCTGGCCAAAAGAGCATGGAGGTGGTGGCCGACCTGGAATAGAACGAATGATCGTTGCTGAGGAGATGATACGTGTTGGAGCACCTATAGCTGCAAGCTGGATAGCTGACAGACAAATGGGCCCATCGATATGTAATTACGGATCTGATGAACAACAGAAACGCTTTCTACCTGGGATGCTTTCCGGTGTAACAACATGGTGTATAGGGATGAGTGAACCAGACTCAGGGTCCGACCTTGCTTCCCTTACAACATCTGCTGAAAGGGATGGCGCCGACTTTGTTATCAATGGACAGAAGATATGGACAAGCCTCGCAGCCATATCGGATTACTGCTATCTGATCGTCCGAACAGCGAAAGACGGCCCACCTCATAAAGGTCTTAGCGAGATTATTGTTCCTATGGATCAAGAGGGTATAGAAATTAGAACAATTGTTGACAGCGTCAACAACCAACATTTCTGTGAAATTTTTTTCACAGATGTTCGAGTCTCAGAAGACAATCTAGTAGGTGAAGAGAATAGAGCATTTGCCCAAACAATGTCACAACTTGAGCATGAAAGAGGGGGTATCGACCGGTTAATGTCGAATCGCCCACTATATGACGAAGCCTGCAGAGTTGCGGACAAATCCAACCCACTCATCCGGCAGGAAATAGCAAAACTCGAAATAGGATACAGACTCGGAAGGCTACTCGTATATCAAGGAGCGCTAGGGCAACTTCCAAGTGGATTCAGCGCAGGAACTAAGTGCTTTTGCACAGAACATGAACAACGCGTATCAGACTTCGCCGCAAGAGTGTTAGGTGCTAAAGCTCTAGCTGGGAGCTCCATTGCTGAGGCTATTTGTTACGCTCCTGCGTATACAATCCAAGGCGGAACATCAGACATCATGCGAAACATACTAGGAGAGAGAGTATTGGGTCTTCCTAGAGAACCGCGAGTCAAATAGTGGATTTAGGCTTATCTGGTAAATCTGCCCTCGTTACTGGATCATACAGGGGAACCGGCGCTGGCATAGCAGCTTGTCTTGCAGATGAAGGAGTGAAAGTCTGGGTTCACAGTTTCCAGCAAGGAGACACAGAGAAAATTGTTGAACAAATCAATGAGAGCGGAGGAACAGCAGAACCGTTAGAAGTGGATCTATTTGCCGACGAAGGAATAGATATCATGATGAACCAAATCAACCATGTTGACATACTTGTTAACAGCTACGGTACGCCAGCTGGGTCATCTTGGAAGTCTATCGATAACTGGGACCTTGAATGGGAACAGAACGTCCTATTGGGAGTAAAGGTTACACAAGCACTAATAGGCGGCATGCGCGCCCAAAAATGGGGGAGAGTTATATTCGTTGGTACCGTTGGTGTGGACCGGCCAAGAAATCACAGTCCAGGGTATTACGGGGCGAAAGCGTCACTACATGCATTGGTACGGACCTTGGCAATGGAGCTTCAAGGAACGGGTGTAACAGCGAATATGTTTAATCCCGGAATGATAGCTACAGAAGAAGTGAAAGCGATGCTGACAAAGGCTGCAGAGAAAAGATCGATACCTACAGACTGGGAAAATGTCGAAAAATGGGCTTCAAATGAGTACTTTCCGAATTTAACTTCAAGTATTGCAACTCCAGAAGATATTGGAAGAGTGGTTTCATTTCTATCAAGCGTACATTCTTGGTATATCAATGGGGCGAGTATTGCAGTAGATGGAGGTAGCGTAGATGCTTAAGAAATCATTCGAGGTAAACGGTTGATGAGTATTGATTTACGATGGTTAGAAGGCGTCAAAGTTCTTGACATGACTCGGTATTTAGCTGGCCCAGCATGCACTCGCTTACTCACTGAATTAGGGGCAGATGTTATCAAAGTTGAAACTCCACCGTATGGAGACCCAAACAGGTCAACACGACCACGAATAAATAAGCGAGCGGGTACACATATTCAGCAAAACAGAGGTAAGCGAAGCTTCTGTGTAGATATGAATCATCCAGACGGAGCAGAGCTTATTCGAGAGCTAGCATCAAAAGTAGACATAGTCGTGGAAAATTTCAGTCCTGGAGTGCTGAAACGACGTAATCTAGATTACGAAACGCTCAGTCAGGCTAATCCATCATTGATCATGGCATCAGTATCAGGTTTCGGCCAAACGGGCCCACTATCTGAGCAGCCATGCTTCGATTTGATCGCCCAAGGGTACGCAGGTCTAATGCACATGACAGGAGAGCCGGGAAGGCCGCCAATGTTTGTCGGATTTGGATTGGCAGATACGAATGCAGGAGCCCATGCATTCGCTGCAATCGGACATGCTCTGTTTAACAGGGAACGAACTGGAAGAGGGACGCATTTAGACATTTCTATGGTTGATGCTCTCTTCCATATGCAGGACCTCCCCGTCCACGCCGAATCAATGACTAACGGAGAGTATGGTGCAATAAGGCAAGGAACAAATTTTCAGATGTTGTCCCCAGCTGGGTCATTTCAGGGTCCACAAGGTTGGATCGTAATCTTATGCGCTGAAGCCCAAATTGCTAACCTCTTCGAAGCTATGGGAAAGGCTGAACTAAGCGAAGATCCAAGATTTCAAGGAAATCCCGCTCGAATAGAAAACCGCACAGAACTTACTTCGATTATCGAAGACTGGATGTCTTCATTCTCTAGTGACGAAGAAGTCTTGGAGGCGCTACAGAAACATCGAGTCCCCTGTGGGCCAGTGCTGACCCCTAACGAAACTCTGTCCCATCCGCATTTCGTTGAACGAGGAACAATCAGAACCGTAAACGACCCTTTACTAGGTGATGTGCAGATACCTGGCTTCCCATTTAAAAGCAGTGACCCGCTTCCAGAGGACTCGTATGTTGCAGCCGCATTGGGAGAGCATAACCGTGAAGTATTAGTAGAAGAACTCGGAAAGAGCGAAGAAGAAATTGCGAACTTGGAGACTTCTGGCGTGATCGCCTCAAAACCTCACTAATTATGGCATCGACTCCTGACGCATCACACTCTAATATGGAGAGATACTTTGATGATCTCGTTCTCGGAGAGAAATTCGAGTCTCGTTGGTTCTCTGCAGACGAGATCGAAATGATTGAGTTCGCTCGGCAATTTGACCCGCAATACTTTCACATAGACCCTGATAAGGCGAAAAGCTCACCGTTTGGGCAAATAGTGGCTTCAGGCACATACACCTTCGCAATCTGGAACAAGTTAAATTTGGAAGTTAATGGAGATATCGCTTGGATTGCAGGTTTAGGTTTTAATGACTTTAAATTCCCCAACCCTTTCCTTCCTGGAACCCCAATCCAGTCAACCAGTCATCTCATTTCCAAGCGTGAATCTAAGAAAAATCTACAAAGAGGGCTAGTGATCCACGAATACACGGTCAAGGATAAGGAAGGCGGAATTATCTTTGAATGCACCTGTCCGGCATTAGTCGCACGAGTCACAGAATAAAGTTAGATGTAAAGTAGTTGAAGAAGGAAGGAATACCATGACTGATTTGAATGAAGTGGTGATAGTCGATGCTGTACGCTCAGCGACAGCAAAACGCAACGGCAGGCTATCAAGTTTCCACGTAACAAAGCTCCTAGGTGATGTTCTAGTTTCCCTAATCGAACGCAATAACCTCGACCCAAGCACTGTCGATCATGTTGCAGGAGGATGCATCGCCCAAGTAGGCATGCAAGCAAACAACGTCACTCGCACATCTTGGCTAGCCGCTGGTCTCCCAGTCCATGTTGGGGCTTCCACTACAACAACGCAATGTGGTTCAGGCCAGCATGCAAATACGTGGGCGCATTCTCTAATTTCATCGGGAATGGCTGAAATAGTCATCGTTTGCGGTGTTGAATCAATGTCACACGTACCAATGGCATCCCAAATTCCCGTAGATGAAAACGGGGAGGCATATCTTGGAGAACGTTACACCGAAGAATACAAAGAACTATATGATCCAACGAACCAGCTCGAAGGGGCAGAACGAATAGCTGAGAAATGGGGGCTAAACCGTGAAGAACTGGACCGTTATGGAGCTAGGTCACAGCAACTTGCTGCTATAGCTTGGCAAGAAGGAAGATTTGATGGGCAAATAGTTCCGTTTGCTATTTCAGAAGATGAATCAGAAATACATGACCGTGATGAAGGGCTTCGTGATACAACGTTCGAAGGTCTTTCAAAGCTATCAACTATTTCAGGAGCTAGTTACTTCGATGATCAAGCGAAATACCACACCGCAGGTACCGCTTCACAGCTTGCTGACGCTGCATCAGCCCTTTTAGTAATGAGTGCATCTAAAGCCAAAGAATTGGGTTTATCTCCAATGGCTAAGGTAGTCAGTTCTTGCCTTGTTGGAAGTGACCCTGAGTTGATGCTTACAGGGCCGATTGCGGCTACTCAAAAACTGCTTAAAGATAGCGGATTCACGAAAGATGATATAGATATATTCGAAATTAATGAAGCATTTGCCTCTGTGGTTCTCGCTTGGGCGAAAGAATTAGAAATAGAAATCGATGACAGGGTTAACCCGAATGGTGGAGCGATTGCCATAGGTCACGCATTGGGGTCTACTGGTCCACTGCTAATTACAAAAACTGTTCATGAACTTCAACGCTCTGGCGGCCGCTTAGGGATTATAAGCATGTGTTGTGGGGGCGGTCTAGGAACAGGGACATTAGTGGAGCGGTTATAGACTGATTGGGTTTTGAAGTTGGCTCATAATCCATGAAACAAATGAGCAAACCAGACTAATTAAGTTTTATGATCTTCGGAAGAAGTGAACCGGCCACCCATGATTATCATCCAACCTGTACGTTTCCTAGCAGAAACGGACATCAAGGGACTGTCGACTACTAATCAGTTATGGCAACGACTGCTTCCCCTTCAAGCAGGCGTTCACCGTCCCGCTCTAACCAAACCTCACATTTAGCGAGTAGTTCGTCATTGGCATTATCGACCGATATTACTGTTCCATGAGCAGTTAGAGTATCTCCGCCGAGAACCCAACCTGTAAATCTTACGGTAAGTCTTCGGATGCAATCTTGGCCTTGCCAATTCATTAACATATTCACTACATAAGATAAATTTAGTGGGCCTTGATTAACTACTTTTCCTTTTATGCCCATCTGTTCGTTGCCTTCCGCATCCCAATGAATGGGGTACGGATCTCTAAGCAGCGCAGCCATAGTTTTCATCCTCTGTGGGTCAACAGATGGGATATCCAAAGATGGGATTTCGTTTCCTACTTCAATGTTCAACTTTCCCCCTTCGAAGCCTCCAAAAACATGTTGCTCTAGCCGCTAGTTCTCCTTCTTGATCGGATAGCTCGATTGCGAAAACAAACCTGTCGTACATACTCCCGCTATCTGTATAGAGTCTCTCCACTTCCAGAATTTGTCCTTCGCAACTGTACTCAACACCTTCACGAATAGGTTGGAAAAATTCCCAATCGTAGCCATCTAGACCCACAGACCCTGCTCCCTCAACTCGCCCTATTTCAAATAACTCTGCAATTGAAGTTTGAACTCCCTGGATCGGTATGTGGAAAAGCGCAATTGGATGGACCAACCCATCTGCTAGCTGAGGTGAGGTAGTGCAATCTGTAAGAAGGTAGTTTTCCCAGCGGTCAATAGTTCTCTTGCCTCCAGGAAATCTGTTCCCAATTAAGCTAAGCATGTATTCTTCGGAAGGAATCACAGAACTAGGCTACCTGATGGCCTTTTCGGCCGCTAATAGGGCAGGAAGGTCGTGACTTACGGTCGATTCAACGTGTAGTTGCATCATGTGGCGGTCTGGCGCTTGGAATGTTGCCAGTTCCCTCTGCAGCCGTTTCTCTGTGGGCGGGTCCCCGCCACGGGCCCGAGTAAGGAAAGCTGAAGTGTAGCGCTCGAGCAATTCAGAATTTTGAAGAATTTCTATACGGCCACGGAGTGTAACTTGCCTTCCTATGTTTGCTGGGTCCCATATGCAAAAAGAAGCTGCAGGATTTCGCTTCCACGCGTGATATTTCGCTCGGTTAGTAGTAGACGTAACTGTAATTTTCCCATCAAGAACGACATATAGCATCACAGCTGTGACAGGTTCATTTGCTTTCGTCACCCAAGAAACGACAGCGTGGCTTGCATTTTGGACGATTTCTTCAACCTTGTCGTCTGAAAGTGAATACGACTTTATTTCACGGCGTAATTCCCATGGCTCTTTGGCATCTGAATTAGACAACACCATAGGTTTTCTTCGCCTTTCGTTTTTGACATATCGTATTGATATCAAATGAAGATTCATTATCGAATCTAGTGTAAAACTATATATATGGAACATGGGGAATACTCTGCGGTTAGTTATCTTCTAGCGAAAGAGGCGATACGCGACCTTGTGCTGGAATATTCAATAGCTGTTGCGGATAAAAATCCTGAACTCATGGCTTCTCTATTCGTTGATGATGCAGATTTTGGGTCATCTGGAAAAGGCCCAGAAGCTTTGAAGGAACTCATGGAAGCCACTATGGGGACATTAGAAATGGGGATTATTCTGGTAACGAACCACCGAATTAGATTAATCAATGATGCTAATGCTGAAGGAGAAGTCTGGGCTCGATGTTTCGCTCAAACCGCAGACGAAGGCTACTACGAACAACTAATTAAATACGTTGATAAGTACAGGCGTACCTCCATTGATGCCTTAGGTATGCAGGTCTGGAAATTTGAAAAACGGAACCACCTTCTCTGGTTTGGAGAAGGGAAAGAGTCGCCTCTCCTTCAGGAGCCCGCCAACTGGCCTTCGAAGAATATAGGAGTCGGGCGGATCCCCCTATCTGACCCTGTTATTCAAAAATTTCGAAAAACGGACGATTAGGTATCAGAACTATTTGATTATGCCCTTTTCTCGTAGGGCTACTATTTGATTTTCAGTTAGATCTAGCTCCGTGGATAGAATTTGATTTGTGTGTTGACCAAGTGATGGCGGGGGAGTAACAGCTTCGTCTTCGACTCCAGCCATTTTTATTGGATTACCAGCAGCAAGAACAGGTGTTGAATCTTGGGTCGGGACCTCAACAAGCATATTCCGTGAAACTACATGCGGGTCGTTGATAAGGTCTTCTGCTTCAAACGATGGGGCGGCGGCGATTCCAGCAGATGCTA
The DNA here is from genome assembly GCA_029244605.1 of Acidimicrobiales bacterium. Taxonomy (GTDB): domain Bacteria; phylum Actinomycetota; class Acidimicrobiia; order Acidimicrobiales; family UBA8592; genus UBA8592. Next base: position 14,516 of record JAQWQL010000042.1, read on the forward strand.
GAAACCCACAAACTTCAATAGGGCTCTGATCTCCTGCCCACTCATGAACTGCCTTTCGAAGCGTTTCTATGTTCTGAACCCAGCCTTCTCTAGTTGAGAACCGGGGATCCTCAAGCCATTCTTCTTTATCGAGAATCTCAACGAAGCGCTTAAATTGATGCTCTCGACCGATTTGAATTACTATTTCGCCATTCACAATTTTGAAACCATGGTTAATGAGCGAACTCGGTGTTCGTGGGTCATGGCCCATAGAGAAATAATTCGGAACTATGTCAGCGAAAGCGATCATCGAATCAAACATGGCAAGATCAATGTACTGACCAGATCCAGTCGCCTCACGGTACCGAAGTGCAGCGAGAATAGCGACCACTGCGAAGAGCCCTGTCCCCGTATCACCGAGTGCACCCGCAGGAGAAACTTTTACTTCCTGATCGGGTGGACGATTGAAAGTGTATAGGCCAGACATTGCCTCAGCGATTGGAGCAAATGCAGGCCAAGCCATGTATGGACTATCTGGGTCGTGGCCGAATCCAGAGATAGAAATGTAAATTAACGAACTATCAAGCGATGACAAAGATGAATAGTCAAGTCCGAAGCTCTTCATTGTTCCTGGTTTGAAATTTTCTGCTACTACATCAAATTTAGGGACTAGTCGCTTGAAGAGTTTCTGTCCTAACTCATGTTTAAGGTCGATTCCGATGCTTTTCTTTGCGAGATTGTTTCTAATGAAAGTAGCGCCCACTTTGTTTCCAGATAAGTCGTTAACCGCAGGCAGAGAACTTCTCCCGAGGTCACCACGAACAGGGTGTTCAACTTTGACCACTTCTGCACCTAATCTCGCTAGCATCTGGGTCGCGAAGGGAAGTGATTGCATCTGCTCAACAGCCAGGATCCTCATCCCGTGCAACGGGCTAATCGTTGGAACCTTGTCTGGCTCAGATGCATTACCCATTGGACTAATCCTCCTAAGAGCTATTGGTCATCCTTAGCAGCCCTATTGATAGCACTGATGATAGCTCGCATTGATGCTGTCGTGATGTCTGTATGAAGGCCGCACCCCCATAGCTCTTTTCCACCTATTGCCATTTCAATGTATGCGACCGCTGTAGCATCAGCTCCTGTACCTTTCGAATGTTCATGGTAATCAAGGATTCTTAGGTCTAATTCAAGTGATTTTCGCAATCCAGTGACAAACGCATCTAGAGATCCGCTACCTTCGCCTTGGACAACGACTTGTGCGCCATCTGAGGAAATACGGGCAGTGAGTAGTGTCCTGTCTTTACCGGCAGCGTTTTGGGCTGATTCGTACCCATGTAGAAGATGGGGATAGTCAAGATCTAAGTATTCGCCTGCAAACTCATTGTATATTTGTTGAGAAGTGATCTCCTTGCCAGATGAATCTGTAATTCTTTGGATTCTTCGAGTGAATTCAATCTGCATTCTCCGTGGTAAATCAAATTGGTTCTCTGTCTTAAGAAGGTATAAAACTCCGCCCTTACCGGATTGGCTATTGACCCTCACAACATCTTCATAGCTTCGACCAACATCCTTAGGGTCGATCGGTATATACGGAACTTCAAAAGTGTCCGAACCAGCGCTATCTAAGGCCTCGAAACCTTTCTTAATTGCATCCTGATGAGATCCAGAAAAAGCTGTATAGACCAAATCCCCGACATAGGGGTGTCTCGGGTGAACAGGAAGTTGGTTACAGTATTCAGCTACTCTGCGTAATTCGTTAATGTCTCCAATGTCGAGCATTGGATCTACGCCTTGGCTGAACATGTTCATAGCTATATTAACTAAATCTACATTTCCGGTTCGTTCTCCATTTCCGAATAACGTTCCTTCAACACGGTCAGCTCCTGCCATTATTCCAAATTCTGCCGCTGCAACACCAGTCCCACGATCATTATGCGGATGGAGACTAAGAATAATATCTTCACGCCTAGTAAGATTCCTATGCATCCATTCGATCATGTCTCCGTATGTATTTGCAGTAGCCATTTCTACTGTCGCAGGGAGATTTATAATCAGCTTGTTCTCAGGACTGGGGTTGATGACTTCAGTGACAGAATCACATATTTCTTTAGCGTATGGTAGCTCAGTGCCTGTGAAGGATTCAGGAGAATATTCATAACGTATTTTAGTCTCTGGAACCGATGATTCTAACTCCTTGCAGATAGCGGCGGCGTTAGTCGCAATTTTTGTTATCCCCGCTGTATCTAGTCCAAACACAACCTCGCGCTGGAGTGTCGACGTGGAATTATAAAAATGGATGATCGCTTGTTTGCTTCCGGCAATGGATTCGAAAGTACGATTAATCAATTCTTCTCGGCTTTGAACTAAAACCTGAATTGTGACGTCGCTGGGAATAGCTTTAGCTTCGATTATTTCTCGAACAAATTGAAAGTCTGCTTCGGAGGCAGAAGGAAATCCAACTTCGATTTCCTTAAAGCCAATTGAAACTAAGGTTTCAAACATGCGCCACTTTCTATCCGGGTCCATAGGCTCAATGAGAGCTTGGTTCCCGTCACGGAGATCTACTGAACACCATAAAGGGGCCTCAGTAATAACAGCAGATGGCCAAGTCCGATCCGAAATATCTACAGGCTCAAATTGTTTGTACTTTGAGTATGGCATTTTGCTTGGCTGCTGAATGCTATGTAAGTGACTTTTATTACTCATGTGTTCCTCTCGACTCGATTACGACTGAAATAAGTCCCGATGGCCAAGTTGGATTAGGCCACCGGGCGTATAAGTCGTAGGTCGAGGAGTAGGTTATGCACACTTTAAGGGTAGCTAGAAAGTTTACTTATCCCTCAGATAGCTGTGTTCGTTAACGCGTCTGATGGTCGATTCTTTCGCCAGATTCAAATAAAGCTTGCCCCTCGGCCATAGCTTTCTTTGACATTCCTGTGCTCAAAAGAGATGGCGCATGAGATAAGGCATCTAGTCTACCAAGGTCATTTGCGGCCCAGATTGCGCGAAGGCTCGCTTGAACCGCAATAGTCGGTTGGCTAGCAATAGCAGAGGAAATCCATGAAGCTCTGTTACGGAGATCATCCATAGGGACGATTTCGCTCACCAGCCCGATTCGTTTTGCGGTTTCTGCTGACAACCTCTCATGATTCCCCAGAAGAGTCATCCTTAATATCTCACCTAGAGGCATGCGCTGGGCCATCTTCATTGGTTCGTAGACCGCTGGCATCCCATATGTTACGTGGGGGTCAAAGAACGTAGCATGTTCAGCTGCAATTATAATATCGGACTCAGCGAGAAAATAGAAAGCTCCTCCACAGCACATTCCATTCACAGCGCAAATCACAGGCTTCCACAAATCACAAGACTTAGGACCTAGATCATCTCCGGGATCATCGTACATGAAGTTATTAGAGGTACCATAGAGATTTTCACTTTCATCAAGAGCAGACATTTCTCCATCACGGTCGATTCCGACGCAGAATGATTTGCCGCCGCTGCCTGTAAGTACAACAGCATGAACTTCGTCCATTTCTCTGAAAGCCCGCCAAGTTTCACGAATTTCTTTTTGCATCAGCGAATTAAAAGCATTGAGAACGTCAGGACGATTAAGCGTTACCCAAGCTACATTGCCGTCAAAATCAATAGCAATCGTCTCAAATTCGTTTGGGTCAAATGAAGTTCCCATATTGCCAGTTTGGCATGTATCTGCTCAAAGACCACCAAATGGGAAGAAAATTGACTTAACTTCAACGCATGATGCAATACTCACCTAAGAGCGCTAACTCGGTTTACTGTCTCGAACCAGAGAATTTCCTTTCGCCCACTTAATTTCAATTTCTCTACTTTCTATTCGCCAACCTTGTTCTGTTAATAGAAGCTCGTCCATGTAGATGCCTCCCATTTCATGGAAATCTCCACCCGGTGTATCTTTTAGATACTGAATTACATGAAGATAACATCCAGCATTGGCCCTATTGCCCGTTATTGAAGCCCAATGATTTCCATTGAGATGTTGTACCGACGTCAAATAATCACACCCGGCGAACATCGCTTGCTTAATTGATTCAATGCCTTCGTAGGGTCGACCATAGATCCCAACAGCATTCGGAGTAAAGATATCGTCCAGCTGATCGTATTTCCCAGAATCGATTGCTATTGAATAAGAAATTTGAAGCTCTCGGATGGCCTCTTTATGCTTGTAATCGTTTTCATGGTCTTCCATAGTGATCCTTTCTTGTAAGACTATTTTGTCACTATTTAACTAAAAAACTCAAATATCATTACAATTTGTCCTATGGACTTAAAATTTGATGGCAAGGTCGCAGTAGTAACTGGATCAAGTAGGGGAATAGGTGAAGCAACTGTTCGGCAGCTAGACGCCGCTGGAGCAAATGTAGTGCTGGTATCACGAAGTCAGGAGAGGCTAAATGAAATAGCTGCTGAACTAGAAAACGATCCACTAGTTATTTCCTGCGACCTGAGTGAGGATATTTCGATTGGCGCTATTAGAGAAGGCACTTTGGAAAAGTACGGCCGCATAGATGTTCTTGTGAATAACGCAGCCGTTGAACGAAATGAACCAGCGCATCGAGCAACTGCATCTGCGATTGATGAAACCCTACTGGTGAATCTGCGTCAGGCGTTCATGTTGTGTTCAGCGTTTGCGAAAGATCTCTTTGCCACTCACGGAAATATTGTGAACGTTACTTCAACAGCAGCTGCTGGAGCTGGAGGAACTCAAGGAGCCTATGCAGCTTCAAAGGGAGGTCTCAACACGCTAACCAAGAACCTCAGCAATGAATGGGCGAATAAGGGAGTTCGAGCAAACGCGGTGGCTCCAGGCTTAGTTCTGACCGAAATGTGGGAACCGACATTTGAACTCTTGGGTGAAGAGAACGTGCTGGAGAATTTCGTCAAGCGAGTGCCACTAGGAAAATGGGGAACGCCCGAGGAGATCGCAAACGTCATCTGCTTCCTTGCATCAGATCTTGCTTCTTATATAACAGGGCAAATTGTCAGAGTTGACGGAGGAATGCTCAACCTCTAAGCAAAATGAGTCATCAACATTTGATCAAACACAGAAAAAAGTTTTAGACTGGCTCCGACTATGACTACAAAGACAACAGAAAAACAACTCGACGCTCTTATTGACCGTGAGCAAGACGCTATTGGCTGCCCGTACCCAATATTTTCTGCTTTGCGTGACGAAAGTCCGCTTCATTATAGTGAGAAACTCGGAACGTGGGTCTGTACTAGCTATGAAGATATTATGGAGATACTTCACGATACTGATCGTTTCTCTTCGCAGATGCCTACAGGCCCCCGTGATGGAAGATCTGGTTTCGCCACTGCCATGGAAGAATTGGCGACCGATCCAGGCATGGCTGAGTACTTCCAGGTATTTCTAGCTAACGCAGCGAATGCAGCTGTACTTTTAAATGCGGACCCTCCAGAACATCGGCGACAACGGAAAGCAGTTAACCGTGCATTTCGACCTTCGAGGCTTCGTGGGATGGAACCCATGATCCAAGAAGTAACGGATAGCCTCCTTAACGAGATTATCGACAAGGGAGAATCAGAATTTGTTACTGATTTCGCAGTCGGGTTACCTATGACGATCATTGCCGTTGCTCTAGGCGTGGAAACAGATGACTTGAACACGTTCAAGAAATGGTCAGATGATCTGGTAATGCCTGTTGGTAACCCAAATCCTACGATTGAGAAAGTACGAGATTACCTTATATCGCTTTCTGAGTTTAATAAGTTTTTCGGTGACCTGCTCGAATTGCGAAGGCAAGAAGCGCAGGAAGACATCATCTCTGATGTAGCAAATGCTGAAGTTAATGATGAAATGCTAAATGATGCTGAGATGCTTTCGATGCTTCAGCAGTTTCTCGTAGCTGGAAATGAAACTACAACAAAGTTACTTACAAACCTTATGCACTACCTGGCTGTTGAAGATGGATTAGTAGAGAGACTGAGAGAAGACCGAACCTTGATCGATAATTTCATTGAAGAAGGTTTGAGATTTGAAGCTCCAGTCGGTGGGTTATTCCGCATGGCGAAAGAAGATACAGAAGTTGGCGGGACACAGTTAAGCAAAGGAGATCATATCTGGTTGATTTTCGCTGCAGCTAACAGGGATCCAGAAATGTTCTCGAAGCCTGATGAATTCACCGTAGATCGAGAGAATGCACGTGATCATCTTGCGTTTGGTCATGGTGAGCATTTCTGTATCGGGGCTACACTAGCTCGACTTGAAGCCAGAATCGCAGTAGAACAAATTCTTGACAGAATGGATAATATCCGCCTTGTTGAAGGTAAAAACAATTTTGAATACGAAGATACTTTCGTTCTTCGCGGCTTGAAAGAACTCCATATTGCATTTGATTCTCGTAAGTAGCAGGGAACATAAAGGGGAAAATACTATGTCTACATGTCCTGGAAGTCCACAAACTCTTGATGAAGTAGATGTGTTTGCACCCGAGACCATAGAGAACTGGTATCCCACCTATGATCTCCTAAGAGATGAAGCTCCGATCTACCACGTACCTGGAACCAAAACATACTTTCTCACTCGCTATGAAGACATCTATCACGTAATTAGGAAGACTGATGTATTCCGGAGAGGTGCAGGGACTTCACGACCCCTAATGTCAGACCCTGAAGCATTGACAACATTTAAAGAAGGGTGGCCCAAAATGTCCGTCTTGGGCTCCAATCCCCCTGATCATCGTCGTTACAGAAACATGGTGGATCATTTTTTTTCAGTAATTGGAGCTGAAAAACAAACGGATCTGATAACCCGAATAGTCAATGATCTTATCGATAATTGGATAGATGATGGAGAGGTTGAATATGTAAAAAATTTCGCAGAACCCTTGCCTTCAATGGTTATTACCATCATGATGGGATTTCCTTTGGAGGACCTTGAGAATCTGAAATTATGGAGTGAGGCGTGGGTAGCGCCATTTTCTCTTCAGCTAACTGCTGAAGAAGAACGTGTTGCAGCAACTCGAATGGTCGAATTTCAGCACTATATACACGACCATATACAGCAGAGACGGAAATCCCCCGGAGACGATGTTATCTCCTATCTAGTGCAAAATCCTGTTAAATTGCATTCTGAAACTCGGATGTTAACAGATACCGAGATTATCAATATGATTGACCATCTCTATATCGGGGGAAATGAAACTACCACTTTCGCCTTGACTTCTGGCATGTGGCTACTAATTCAGAATCCATCTGTTCAAGCAGAGTTACGTACTTCGCCTGAAAAGGCAAGGTCATTCGTCGAGGAAGTGCTTCGGTTGGAGTCACCCACTCAGGGAATGGATAGGCACGCCGCGGAAGATACAGAGATCGCAGGAGTTGCAATCCCTAAAGGGTCACATATACATATCCGGTATGCTGCCGCGAATCGTGATGAACGCCAATTCACATGCCCAGTAGATATAGACATTGACCGAAAAAATTCACACAGACACTTGGCATTTTCCCTTGGTGAAACGCACTGCCCAGGTGCTGGATTGACACGACTTGAGCAGACAATCGCGGTTCAAACTTTACTCAAACGAATAGAAAATTTCTCATTCTCTCCGGGGAAGAACAATTTTCAACACCATCTCAATTTCACGCTGAGGTCATTCACTGATCTCCATTTTACATTTGACAAAGTTAAGGTCTAGAAATGGTACGGGAACCGGTCCCAATCAGGTGAGCGTTTCTCGAGAAACGAATCCCGACCTTCTTCAGCCTCGTCTGTCATATAGGCGAGTCGGGTAGCTTCTCCTGCGAATACTTGCTGACCAATCAGCCCGTCGTCTACAAGATTCATTGCGAACTTTGCCATTCTGTTTGCCATTGGAGATTTCTGGTTAACTAATGAAGCCCACTCTAAAGCTGTATCTTCTAAGGACTCGTGGGAAACTATTGCGTTAACCATCCCCATCCGGTGCGCCTCGGCAGCTGTGTATTGCTTACCTAAGAAGAAGATCTCCCGAGCAAACTTTTGACCAATATGCTTAGCTAAATAGGCCGAACCAAAACCGCCATCGAAACTTGCCACATCTGTGTCAGTTTGCATAAACAGAGCATGCTCTTCACTCGCTATAGTCAAGTCACATGTCACGTGAAGACTATGACCTCCGCCTACAGCCCATCCCGGAACAACTGCTATCACTGGCTTCGGCATGATTCGGATCAGACGTTGCACTTCAAGAATATGGAGGCGTCCTACACGAGATGGGTCAATAGTTTCAGAAGTTTCACCTTCTGCGTACCTATAGCCATCCTTCCCGCGAATACGTTGATCACCTCCTGAACAGAATGCCCATCCACCGTCTTTATCAGATGGCCCGTTACCGGTAAGTAAAACACATCCAATATCTGTACTCATCCTTGCATGATCTAAAGCCCGATAAAGTTCATCAACTGTTTTTGGCCTGAATGCGTTACGAACTTCCGGTCGGTCAAATGCTATGCGGACCGTTCCATGTTCCTTCGCACGATGGTATGTGATGTCCTCGAAACTGAAATTCGGGATTTCATCCCATCGTTTCGAGTCAAATATCTGTGAAACGGTATATTCCATAGGGCCATCCTAGGTGGATATGGGGAATCTCAGGCAAGTGATGATTGCAAAATTCTTATACAGCTAGGGGAAAGTGAACTTATTGGGTATTTTCCCGCCGTGAAAACCACCATTCAGGAGTAGGCTCGCTGTGATTCTCGACGTATTGGTTCCACCGATCACCTCGAGAGTCATCAATGGTTCCTTGGGTCTGAGATTGGATTAATGGCGAAGCCCCACTAATGGGGTCAAGCCACTCAAGTCTAAACTCTTCGAAGCAATCCATGAAGTCAACATTATGGTGATAATCAGCGACTTGATGCTCCATGAACCCATCAAAGTTCTCAAATGAGAGAAGTACGTAGTAGGTGCGATCATCAGTGCCGCGAAAATATTCGTATCTGACTACAGCAGACTCATTATCATGTGTGGAACGGAAGACTGTCCGGGCTATATCCTCGAAAAAATCTTCAAATTCTGGTTTCAGCTTTGCTTTCGCTAATAAGGTTGACATTTTACGAGTATGCCAGAGTTTCAGGAAGCGTCAAAGTTGAGATTCATCTACCCGTCGGCTCTCCTCGAGCAAGTTAATTTCCCAAAGTACCTGATCAAGTCGGTCAGCAGCAGTAATGGGAGCGTATTTTTGTGGCCTTTCTGGTGTAACGCAACTAGAAAGTGGTGACAGGATTGTCCAAGGTGCTGGGTGGCAGAATTGCACGATTGATAATCTGTCTCCCTCCTGTTCTGAGTCTGCCACTACTCTGTGGATCCCGGTCGGAATGATGCCGTTACTTATATGTTCAAGCATGATACCGGTGTTAATAATTAGATGATCTTCAGGAGGTGATGCATCGATCCAGCCATTTACTGTTTTTATCTGAAGGCCTCTTGCCGTAGAACGAGGTAATGCGGTTATTAAGTTGATATCACCGTGTTCCTCTGCCCAGACATGCGATTGACTAGGAGCTAAATGCATATCTGGGTAGTGGATTGCTCGAGACAAAGTTGCACCGCCCGGCACGCACAAATCAAAAAAACTCTCATTACATCCGAGTCCAAGAGCGATAATCCGTAGGAAACGTAATTGGATTCCCAATACCTCGTCATGAAATTTTTCCAAAGTTTGCGTTATGCCCGGAACCAGATCTTCTGGAAACAGGTTGTCATGGTATCGGTGGGGGTATTTCTTTTTAAGTGGGTGGCCAGTCGGGGTATCTTGTCCCCAGTTCAGCATCTCTTTCCAGTCGGGAATATCTGATATAGCTGCGGTCTCAACCAGAAGTCCTGTGTAGCCTCGTTGCCCGTTTGTCCCATCGGCGACAGCAGATTCCTTTTGATTGTGGGTGAGGGCAAAAAAATCTTCGAGTTTTCCATAAACGTCATCTAAGAAGTGCTGTGAAATATCGTGTGCGCTGTATACGAATCCAGTCTCAAGACTTTTCATAACTCCGTCTACGATGCTTCGTCGCTTTGCATCGTTACCGCCCTCAAATGCCAGTAGATCAACATCGAAAACTTTGTTACTCATATGTTTACCTTATCGGTTTAAATGAAGGTCTTTGAGTCGATTGGAGCGCGACGTCTGCATAGTCTCAATATAGGTTAATATTGGGGAGTGGATTCTACGCTTAAATCACGAACAGCCTTGATGCTTTTCTCAATGTCTCTCCTCGTTCCTCTTGTCTTTACATCTACAGCAGCTTCGCAAAGTCAAGAAGACCTTGACACAATTGAAGAAGCTAAAGAGGAAAGAGAAATAGCCCGTGAACGTGAACTATCTGCTGAATCCGAAATTGCCCTGTTAGAGGCTGAGGACATCGAAGTAGTAGCCGCTCTCGAAGCAGCAACTAGTTTGGTGTACCTGCAAGAGGCAAAGGAACAAGCAGCGCAGCAAAGACTGAATGCAGCCCTAGAAGCTAAAGTCGTTGCTCAGGAGAGCTACCTAGAGATAGCACAAGACATAAAGGCTTTAGAGGAAAGAGCGGTAGCTTACGCAGTAGAATCCTACCTTGGTCTAAGTGACCAACGGGCCGAAGCATGGTTTGAAGCAGATGATGCAACGACAGCTGCTCATAAGATAGCTCTTTTGGATTTCGTCACTAGTGACACCAATGATGTCTTAGATCGCCTGAAGTTAATCCAAGAGGAACGTGACTCTCTGCTTAGCGCTGCCTCCTATGCCGAAGACACAGCGGATCTAATAACAGCTGAGTTAGAAGAGGTCCGTGTCGAATTAGAAGCGAAACGGGCACTGCAAGAAGAACTCAAGAGAGAACTTGATGCTCGAAGAGCCCATTGGGATAGTGTGCTTGCTACGGCTGTTCGAGAACAAGAGGACATAACAGATTTCATTGTTGCTGAAGAGGAACGAATTGCGCGAGAACTCGAAGAAGCTCGAAGACGAGCTGAAGAAGAGGCAAGGTTTGGTCAGATAAGTGAATCGGGTTGGGTTTGGCCTGGAAGTGGTGCAGTCGGATCTGGATTTGGAATGCGACTTCATCCAATTCTTGGATACGCAAGAATGCACAATGGTGTTGATTCCGGATGTTCAACAGGTGATCCAATACGGGCAGCAACGGAAGGCATAGTCACAATTGCCGAGCCATATGGAGGCTATGGAAATACGGTAGTTATCCAACATGTGAACTCGATATCTAGTCTATATGCCCACCTAAATACCTGGACTGTTGGCGTTGACCAATATGTCTTTACCGGTGAGCAAGTAGGTACTTGCGGCACCACGGGACTCTCAACGGGACCACATCTACATTTTGAAATTAGGGTGAGCGGCGTACCGGTTGACCCAATGCCGTATTTGCCCTAGTTAATTAGCGCTAGTAACCCAAGTACGCAAGCCACAAGTAGAAGTATTAGCCCAACTAATAGAAGATGTGGAACATACGGAGAGGTCGCTCGAAGTGGAAGCCTCACTCCAGACAATGGCTCCGCTGGGCCATCGTGAGCGTCACGATTTACTGGGTTTGGAATAACTCCTGGAGGGTCAATTCGTGCAGAGTTGTTAGAGCGAACCTTTTCACTCCATCGCACCCCATTCCACCAGCGCTGTTCATGACGATTAAACGGGTCAGGCTCCCAATTCCCTGACCCGTCAGCAAGGTCGTTGTCGTCTTTGTTTTGCATGTTCTCGTTGTCCATGTTGAAAGTAAT
>JAQWQL010000044.1 GCA_029244605.1 Acidimicrobiales bacterium
AAGCAGAAATAGAGCCACCAAGACGTTGGCGCTCTTCATCGGACACTTCAACGTCTTTGGGAGTTAAGAGGAAAACATCCTCCCCAGCTTTAACAAATCCGCCATCTATCCCGACTTTCAAACCAGAGCAGAAATCAACTACCCTCACGGCAACCTCATGGTCAGCCTGCTGAATATTAACTATCACTGGCTGGCGGCGTTTAACCGCTTCTGAGATTTCTTTTACGTCACTAAACCTAACTGGAGCTACTACACAAGGCTTTGAAACTTTAGGCGGCGCTATTGTTCTTACCGCGTTAGCCAAACGGGATTGTCCGGCATCTTCACTTTTAGGAATTGGTCGCACAGTAGTAACTCCACTGGTCTGCGGAGCAGGGGGAGTGCCGGAAGTTGGGGTACCTGTATAGTCATTCAACTCTTGGAAGTCCTCATCAGAACCCAACCCAAGGTAAAGCATTGTTTTTTTTAGAAAACTGGTCATTTACTTCTCCTATTGACACGAGTCAACATATATAACCTAACACCATAGGGCCTTTGTTATCAATCAACGTCGCGGTTTCCGAAAATTGCTGTCCCGAGACGAAGAATTGTTGCCCCTGCTTCCAGAGCCAGGTCATAGTCATTACTCATACCCATGGAACATTCGACTAGCCCAAGTAAGTTTGTCAGTTTCTTCAAATTCTGAAAGTGTGCCAACGTCGCTTCACGGTCTGCATTTTGACCTATAGCCATTAGGCCTTCAACGCTAATCCCAGAATCTTGAAATTTTTCCACTAGCACTGGCACTTGAGAAAGAGAAACCCCACCTTGATTTTCTGACCCAGTCATATTTACTTGGACGAGAAGTTTCGGAGTTTCGCAACGTTTAGCGACTTCTTCCCCTAGGGCAAATGAATCAATTGATTGCCACATATAAACGCTGTCAGAAAGCTTCTTCACCTTGTTCCTCTGGAGGCCACCTATGAAGTGCCATCGAGGTGGGTCTCCTTCTCTAGGGTGCTTGAGAAGCTCTTGTTTCTCAAGCACCTCTTGTGCATAATTCTCGCCTATATCAAGAATGCCAGCTTCAATCGCCGCTCTTACAGCTTCAATCCCAAAACCCTTAGTTACTGCCACAACAGCAACGGGGTTAACAGATCTTAAAGCGATTGTTTCTCGTATACCTCCGATACGATCTGCTACCAATTGGTAGTCAACTGAGTCACTCAAAGTAATCCTCCTTTGATTTTATCCACCCAACTACTGCCTGCCTTTCCTCTTCTTTTCTTAATCTATATGACCAAAACTTCTCAGAATTAGATGTGCATTCATCAAATCGAACCAGCTCCTCAATTCCATTATTACGTAAGGCGACTTCTACTGTTTTAGGCAAATTGAGAGCCAAACAACCTTCTTGCGTTTTTGAGCGAACACTCTCACCGAAGACGTTGCAAACCTGATCTATCTCTCTTTCACCAAACGCATATGAGCTGGGGTGTATACATGGCCCGATTACAGCCGTAGTAGGCCGTTTCCCTATCTGTATCATCGCATCGACAGCTTCATCTATGACGCCCCTCACCAAACCTTTCCATCCTGCGTGCACAAGGCACAGAGAGCCTAGAGAGCTGATAAGTGCCACTGGAACACAATCAGCGACCTGTATTGAAATAGGTACCTCTGAATTATTCGTCCACAAAGCATCGCCTTGCTCTCCCTGATGTTGGCCCGGAAACTCGATATGAAGAACTCCTGTATCGTGCACTTGTTCCAGATAGGACCACTGTTCATCAACGATCGAACGTTGCCGTCTAGTTAGGGTCTCACTGTCCTGATTGACAGACAGATCTCCGTGCCTTTTTGATGTAAAGACAAGACAGACAGTCCTCCCATCCTGCAATTGGTAAGACCACGAAGGTTTATCATGTCTCATCGATCAAGAATACTTAAGAAAGTAGCTTCCTTAGATCCCCTCCAGGATTCAACTACTGGAGGAAGTCAGGCACATCAAGCCCTGTGTGCACTTCAGGAGTTTCTAACGTTTCACCGAAAACATCCGGAATGTCATTCTCTACCGGAGTGCGCCGCACAGGTCGACTTCCATTCTCCCACCGGTCAAATCCAGCTGCGATAACGGTTACTCTTACGGTGTCACCGATGGATTCATCTACTACGGTTCCAAAGATAATATTTGCATCTGGGTGGGCAACACCTACAACAAGTTCAGCTGCTTCATTGACTTCATTGAGTGTCAGACTACTCGATCCAGTGATTGAGAGCAGAATACCTCGAGCGCCATCAATCGGTGACTCCATTAGCGGACTAGAAATTGCTTTTCTAGCAGCACTTGTTGCTCTCTGCTCTCCGCTCCCTTCTCCAACACCCATTAATGCTGACCCAGCATCATTCATGATCATTTTTACATCGGCAAAGTCTGTATTGATCAAGCCAGGAGTAGTAATAAGTTCGGTGATACCCTTAACGCCATCTAGAAGGATTTCATCAGCTTTCCCAAAAGCATCGACGACAGTAGTTTGTTCGTCAGCTACGGATAACAACCGATCATTAGGTATGACTATTTGAGTGTCAACCTTTTCGCGAAGACGAGTAATCCCTTGATCCGCCTGAACCGCTCTCCTTCGACCTTCGAAACCGAATGGTCGTGTAACTACAGCAATCGTTAACGCTCCTAAGCCCTTAGCGATATCAGCAACAATTGGAGCAGCACCTGTTCCGGTTCCTCCTCCTTCACCTGCGGTGATAAATACCATGTCGGCACCAGACAAGGCTTCCTCGATCTCTTGACGGTTGTCTTCTGCTGCTTGACGACCGATATCGGGGTCGGAACCTGCCCCTAATCCTCGAGTCAGTTCTCGGCCAATATCTATTTTGACTTCCGCATCTGAAAGAAGTAGTGCTTGAGCATCTGTATTGATCGCATGAAACTCAACTCCACGGAGACCAGCATCGATCATTCGGTTAACAGCGTTAACGCCACCGCCGCCGACGCCTACAACCTTAATAACGGCAAGATAGTTATGTGGATTACTCATTTTGTCTCCTTTATCTTTTAATGACTTAAAGCCCCAGATGAGGTTTAGTCTTCCAAGCTCAATTCAGTGATCGCTCTAAGTAGAAGGGTAGGAGCAACTTAGGTCACGACACAACACAGGTGTTAGTGGTGCCCTCACATCAATATGCAAAACGGAACTTTGGTCTACTTGAGTAAGTATGGTCTCGGCAGCAACTACCTTGGCTTCTACCTCTGTACTATCGCCAAATAGTATTTTTCCTCCACCAAATAAGAGTAACTCGATCTGGTCGTTTCCTTTTATTGAGGAGAGATCTCCGCTCAACTCAGGTGATATAGTTCCAGCTACTTGAATGAGGGGTATTACCTGTTCAGGGACCCATTCTCCCTCAGTAGGATTACCAATTTCTCCCTCGATCGGGACTAAGGAATAGGGCAAAATTTCTTTCTTCTGAAGTACCCGCCCCTCTATATCCACGACTAACCAGCCATCTTCATTTTCGAATGCGGCTACAGGATTTCTAGTTGAGACTCGAATAGTAACAGTGCCGCCAAACGATCTTGAGACACGAGCTTCTTTAATCCAGGATATTTCTTCAATTCTTCGAGATGACGCTGAACCATTAACCTCAAGTAGAGGTATACCCTTTGGGATCCCAGCAACCTTCATCACCTCCTCCTTCAGTTCACCGGAGACGCCATCAATAACAACCTCGTCCACGTCAAATAGAGAGCTCTTGGAAAGGAAGTAGCCTCCAATTCCCAGTGAGACGATAGTGACCCCGAGAAGAAGTACCCTGAGGCGCCGCCTGCCCTTTGCACGCATCACATCAATTCTTCGAGACTGAATACGAGGATCCATGTGTCAATCAAATCCTATGAAGTGATTTTCTGGATTAAGTTCAATACCAAAGCGTTCAAAGACTCGATGACGTACTTCTTCTATCAGCGCAATCACGTCTTCAGATTTTCCATCATGTTCTACCTGTATGAAGTTTGCGTGTTTCTCGGAGACGTATGCTGTTCCTATACGTAAGCCTTTGCAGCCTGCTTCGTCTATAAGGCGTCCAGCAGAATCCATTTCAGGGTTAGTGAATACTGAACCTGCATTCTGCCCACCCGGTTGATTCTCGATCCTCCATCGAACTATCTCCGAGATTTCCGCTTCTGATTCTTCTATATTGCCTTTCTTAAGTTCAAGGACTACTTCAGTAATGACCTGGTTTCTGCTAATCGACGAATTCCTATATGAGAAATTTAAGTCATCTAGGCCTAGAGAAAATATTTCTCCAGTGAGTAAATCCACTCCTTGAACTCTTGTTACGCTCTTGCTCATATCAGAACCATGTCCACCAGCATTCATACGTACGGCCCCACCTATTGAACCTGGAACGCCTACTCCCCATTCGAATCCCGTAAGTCCCGCAGCTACAGATTTTCGCGCAACGATGGGCAAATTAGCCCCTGCTCCAGCGAATACCATCTCATCTTCAAAAGATACAGATTTAAATCCATCACCCAGATGAAGCACTAAGCCTTCAAAGCCAGAATCAGAAACCAATAGATTAGACCCATTTCCAAGAATAGCGACAGGGATGTTTAATCCTCTTATCCGTTGAGCGATTACATTCAAGTCTTCGATGGTTTCAACTGAAGCATAAATACTACATTCTCCCCCAGATCTGTATGTAGTTTTTTTACCTAATGCCTCATGACGTTTAACTAGACTTTGTTCCAAGGAGGTTGAAAAAAAATCTCTAAGTTCATCCCAGAGCTTTAGATCTTCTTGCATACTAATCTCCTGAAATAAGCTCATTAGGCAATGTTGTTATATCCCCTGCGCCAAGAGTAAGACATAGGTCACCCTGGGTAAGTTCTGATCGAATCTGGTCTACGAGCTCTGTGCGATGTTCGCAATACACCACGTGCTTTTGAGGCTCAGAATCTCTAACACCATCAGCGATTAGCCGCCCTGAGACACCCGGAATTGGTGCTTCACCTGCTGAATAAACATCTGTTACATACACGACATCAGCTCCTTCGAATGAGTCCGAGAACTCTTTCCAAAGGTCATGTGTACGTGAATACCGATGTGGTTGAAAGACGCATATGACTCGCCCCCAGCCACCTTCATTCGCTGCTGCGATGACAGACTTAACCTCGGTAGGCAAATGGGCATAGTCATCAATGAAAGAAACGCCGTTTCGTTCCCCCCGGTAATGAAATCTTCGAGCTACGCCTCCAAATTGTGCGAGCCCTTCACGCATTAGATCGATATCCGCCCCTAGGGTATGCCCAAATGCCAAGGCGCCAGAAGCATTTCGGACGTTGTAGAGACCAGGGGTAGCCATAGAGAACTCACCCATTTCACCTTCAGGTCCTTTGAGGATAAATCTTGATCCAAACCGAGAACCCTGATAGTTCGAGATGACATAATCAGCCTTAGGGCTAACACCATATGAGACAACGTCTAGATTCTTCGTAGTATTTGCAAGGAATTCATCGTCATAACATACGAATGCTTTCGTTTTAATATTGTCTAGAAACGATTGGAAAGCCGCCCGTAAATGTTCCTCTCCTCCATAGTGGCCTAGATGGTCAGGTTCAATATTCGTTATGATTCCATAATCCGAATCGAGTGTCAGAAATGTTCCATCTGATTCGTCTGCTTCAACCACAAACAAATTAGAACTGGGCTCCCATAATGCTCCACACCCAATTTCATTAACTTCACCGCCGATAATAAATGAAGGATTAAAATCAGCCTCTGCAAGCAACACTGCCAATATCGACGAAGTAGTTGTTTTCCCATGCGTTCCAGCAACAGAAACAGTTGATTTGATTTCAGTTATCGCACTTAATATTTCTGCTCGACTTACTATGGGGATACTACGCTCCCGAGCTTCTCGTATTTCAATATTTCTGTCATTTATGGCGGTAGAACGGGCAACTAAATCTACTTGACCAACATTTCTCATATCGTGACCTATCGCGACTTGGATTCCAGAGGCTGCGAGAAGATCCAGCCCTGAGGAACTTTTCAAATCACTTCCAGTTATCGAATGCCCCATTGAAGCCAGGACTAAGGCAATCGCCCGCATTCCCGCGCCTCCTATACCAACGATATGTATCGAGAGTTTAGAATCTAAATCAAATTTGCTAATGGCCTCATTACCGTTCATAACGCCGCCCTCTTCAAAAGGTCGGCGAGCTTTTCTGCCGCGTTCATCTGAGCGTTTGTTTCTGCACATTCTCGCATACGGTGAAGCTCTTCGAGATTTTCAGTTAACTCGTTAATCAGGTTTGCTAGATTGTTTCCTGTGCAATTTTCATCAGGGAGAATCCGCGCTGAACCCGAAGTGGAGATTGCCCTAGCATTAGCTGTTTGATGATCACCAGGAGCGTTAGGAAGAGGGATAAGGACTGCCGGTAAGCTCAAGGCAGCGATTTCAGCTGTGATGGAACCGCCTGCCCGAGAAATAACAAGATCGGCTGTTCTCAAAACACTTGGCATATCGTATTCGTATTCGACCGGGCGATAATCGATAAACTGCTGAAGCTTCTCTTTCAAAGGTCCTATTTCTTCCCAGTCTCTTCGTCCAACAATATGATATAGCGTTAGGCCTGTCCCTTCATTGATAAAAGGAATAGCGTCACTCAAAGCAAGGTTTATCTTATGCGCACCTAAAGATCCTCCTGTGACAACAAAGAGGAGGTTGCTAATAGGGACTTCCAACTTTTCGCGAATTTGATGTGGGTTGATTTTCCTCGCTTCTAGAATTTCTTTTCTGACAGGGTTTCCGGTATATAGAGCGTTTCTAAGCATAGTTCTTTCATAAGAAACTCCGGAATATCGGGCCCAACGGCTAATTATCTTATTGGCTAAACCCGGAACTGCATTTTGTTCGTGAATTACCACTGGAATTCGAAGTAGTAGTGATGCAACTGCGCAAGGGAAACATGCGAACCCTCCCAGAGCAAGCACGACTTTAGGTCTCCTTTTCCTGAGGAGACGAAATGCTCCCGCTGTTCCTCTCATCAGTAGAACCACAGCCTTTAACGCCGCTACCGGCTTGCGTCGGGGAATTCCTGCTCCTGAAAGAGTCACGAGTTCAAACCCTTCCGAAGGGACGAGGTCACGTTCAATTCCCCGATCACTACCTACATACAAAATCGATTCCTTAGGGTATCCATTCTCGACAAGGGATTTTGCAACAGCTAAACCTGGATGAACGTGGCCAGCGGTCCCTCCCCCAGCAATGACTGCAAAACATTCATTCATTATGGCCTTGCCGGTCAACATTCAGAATAATACCTACTGCGGCCATGCCTACTAGTAAAGAGGTGCCTCCGAATGAAACAAATGGGAGCGGAATTCCAGTTACTGGAAGAACTCCTATGACCGTACCTATATTGATAAATGCCTGTAATAGAAACCACATTGAAATGCCTGCCGCCAATAATGTGCCAAATTTGTCATCACATTTCAAGGCTGCTCGGATGCCAAAGAATGCCAAACCTATAAATAACATCAGAACTGTTACTGCACCTACAAAACCCATTTCTTCTGCGATAACCGTGTAGATAAAATCTGTGTGAGCGTAAGGCAGGAAACCCCACTTAGCTCTACTTGCTCCTGGACCTACTCCCATCCACCCTCCACCCGCTATACCTACGAGAGATTGGAAAGTTTGATAGCCAGTGTTTAACGGATCACTATCAGGATGGAGAAAGGATAATAATCGCGCTCGCCTGTAATCTGCTGCCATGCTGACGGCTAAGGTCAAAGCGGCCCCCACCGAAACTAATCCCGCAAGTCGGAGTACGGGAAGGCCCCCAAGGAACATGACGATGACCATCAATGCTCCGACAATAATAACGGTACCTAGATCTGGCTGTTTCATGACGAGCAGTGCCGCCGCAACAAATATTATTACAGGAGCATTAAACGTCCGAGGTTCAGACAATTCTGACTCCCGGTCTGAAAGGAGCTTTGCCGTATAGATGAGTATCGTAAGTTTGAGCAATTCAGAAGGTTGGAAAGTGATTCCGAAAAATGAAACCCACCGAGTGGCCCCGTTAGCATTGACTCCGAATCCTGGGACGTGAACCAAAAATAGGAGAAAGAATGTAGCTGCCAGAAGAATTCTTATCTGATGGCCCCACCGCCTATAGTCAATTCTCGAAATTACAGCCATTGCAAATAAACCCAATAAGAACCAAATTCCTTGCCGCTGGAAATAAAACCATGTGTTTTGGCCGTTGTATGTAGCTACTACTGATCCTGCAGAAAGTACCATGGCGAGCCCAATTAAATTTAGAGCTAAGACTATGCCAATAATCCAGTACTGGCTTCTAAATCCAGCGTTTCTAACCGGAGTTTCTCTCCGCCTTATTTTGGTAACCGCCTGCTTCGGAGGTCGAAGAGTTTCTCTCAGAGCGCTAACTAGACTATAGCGAAAGCCACGGCGATAAGAAGGGCCTATGGTCGTCATGACTTCCTCAGAACAATCTCATTCACGAGAGTAGAGAAGTGGTTACCCCGCTCAGAATAGTTTTGATACCAGTCAAATGATGCGCATCCAGGAGAAAGTAATACTAAGTCTCCTTGCTGACTCTGCAAACGAGCCTGTTCAACGGCTTCTTCCATAGTTTCAGCAGTTTCAACTGGAACCACTTCGTAGAAAACTTCATAGATTTGATTTGCTGCTTCACCGATAGCAATCACTGATTTCAAATGTCTTTCCAGATGCCGCAAAGAAGAGAGATCAATTCCTTTGTTCTGCCCTCCGGCAATGAGGATGACATTTTCAAAACTCTGCACTGCAGCTGCCACTGAATGCGGAGTGGTAGATTTACTATCGTCATACCACTTAACACCTTCTTTCGACCCGAGATACGTCATCCGGTGTGGTAATCCACTAAAGGTCGTGAGTACTTCGTTTATCGCTTCGTCTGTCGCTCCTCCTACCGTCGCTATTGAAGCTGCAGCAAGAGCATTAAGAATATCGTGAGGGGAAGTTTTTGAGAGTTCACTGGTACTAAGAATAGGAGTGTCCTTGACCAATAACATACCGTTTTCCACTCGGCTATCTCCCTCGGATATGCCAAATGTGAGAGTCGTTGCTCCCGATGGGAGATTTCTCCGGACCACTTCATCTTCAATACCAGCAACGGCGGTATCCGCAGAGTCAAGATTTCGCCAAATCACCTTTTTGGCTTTCTCGTACGCTTTCAAGTTTACGTGTACATCAAGGTGATCAGGGGAAAAGTTTAGCCAAGCTGCGACCCGAGGTTTAAATCGTTGGGATCGAGAAAGACGGAATGAAGATGCCTCCACAACCATAGTTTCGATTTCTTTTCTTTCGATTGCAGAGACTAAAGGAGTGTCTGTATTGCCAGCTAACGCTGAGAGTACCCCACTCTTTTCAAGCATTCTATTAACCATAGTTGAAACTGTTGTTTTCCCGTTTGTGCCGGTTATAGCCAAAATAGGACGACTGTCCCACTCTGCCGCCAAGTCAAATTCTGAAAGAACTGGGATTTCACTACTGCTCACGCATTTAAAGAAGAAATGGTTCTCTGGAAGACCTGGAGTCGCAAATGCAAAATTTACGCCCTTGATGGCTTCTTCAAATTCCTCAGTACTATTTGGAGTCGTTAGGGTCACTCCAATAGCTCTAGCAGCGTCGGCCATCTCATCATTAGATCTATCATCAAAAATAACAACAGAGATTTTTTTCCTCAGAAGAGAAGCAGCAACTGCACGACCCGTAACTCCAAAT
>JAQWQL010000062.1 GCA_029244605.1 Acidimicrobiales bacterium
ATCTCCCATTTGTAGCAACTGCTTGAGATGTATTTGTTTTGACTTGGTGGAGCTGGGGGGAATCGAACCCCCGTCCGCTTCGGATTCACCGTTCGTGATACGACCATTCCCGATTCGTGGCTTTGCGGTCACCACACTGTCGGGTCAGGGTGGATCTTAACAACCCACACCGCCGGTTCTTTCTCCGGTGTCAGCGGTCTTTCTCGCCGTCAGCGGTCTTTCCCTGCTGTCCACCACTACTTCTGTTGCCAGGCTGTAGTGGTCAGGCCCCGGGAATCATTGCTGGTCCCTGTGACTCTCTATCGTCTGATTAGATCAGGCGGCGAGAGCGACACGTTCATTGCCGTGTCTTAGATGCCCCGTTTTGGGAGTCTGAGCAACTCCGGTCGCACGGTACGACGAAAAAACCGCTACGTCGAAACCGATCAGCCCCTTGTCAAAGAACATTACTGAAACTATCTTTACATAGTGCAATAGCTTCAATGGCTAATCGTATCCGATACTGTTAACAACTCCCATCTTTGCAAGAGAGGCACGTTTGGTAGGAGAATCTAATAAAGAGTTTGATGTGGTAGTTCTTGGTTCTGGAGCTGCGGGATTAACTGCAGCTCTCGCTGCCTCAGATAGTGGAGCATCGGTTGGACTCTATGAAAAATCTTCATTTCTTGGGGGTACTACAGCGATGAGTGGGGGTGTCATTTGGATGCCTAACAATCACCACCAACTGGAACATGAGATTGAAGACTCTAGAGAAATGGCACTGAACTATCTAGAGTCACTTTCTCTTGGGCAAATAGATTCAGATATGGCCGCTACTTTTGTCGATCGAGGACCGGAAATGTTGGAATGGGTTGAAGAGAACACCCCTTGTTCCTTTCACATAGTTGAGGGTTATTCTGATTATCACCCTGAGCATCCCGGTGGAATGCAAAATGGAGGGAGATCGCTGGATAATGCTTTATTTCCACTCACAGAACTAGGGGAATGGGCCAAAAAAATTAGAAATGATGGGATGAGAAGCCCTGTCATGATTACAGAAACACCACTAGGTGGTGCAACTACTCCTCCTTCACGCGAAGTTATGAGTGCTCGAACTGAACGCAATGAAAGTGGGATGGGCCTAGCACTCGTGGCTGCTCTTCTCAAAGGAGTTCTGGATCGAGGGATTGAACCCCAGACTGAATCGCGTGCTCTTCGACTTTTAAAGGATGGAACTAGAATCTCCGGTGTTTCTATCAAGTCAGGAGATTCTGAAAAGGAGGTCATAGCAAGGAAAGGCGTCATTATCGCCACCGGAGGTTTTGAATGGAACCCTGAACTTGTCAGAACGTTCCTTCGGGGCCCCATGACCGCACCAGTAGGAAATCCTGAGAATACAGGTGATGGCCTAGAGATGGCTATGGAAGCAGGAGCACGACTAGGAAATATGCGTAATGCATGGTGGGTTCCCGTTACAAGAATCCCGGGGGAAAATCTTTTCGGGCATCCATCATCTCGGTTGATTATCACTGAGCGAACGCGCCCTCATTCGCTCATGGTGAACCGTGATGGAGTTAGGTTTACCAATGAAGCAGGAAACTATAATGCTATGGGCGGGGCATTCCACAGCTTTGATCCTCAAAAGTTTGAATATCAAAACATTCCCTGCTGGCTTATCTTCGACCACTACTACAAGCTCCGCTATGACATTGCTGGAAATAGACCAGGAGAACATATTCCTGATTGGATGCATACATCCGAGACCATACAAGGCCTCGGAGAAGTTATCGACGTTCCTCCGGAAGCTCTCAATGCAACCATGGAACGGTTCAATAAATATGCATCTAGAGGCGAGGACCCCGATTTCCACAGAGGGGTAAGTGCATACGACACTTTTAACGGTGACCAAAACATCGCTGGAGTTCAAGCGACTCTTCAGGCTTTAGATACTCCCCCCTTCTATGCAATTAAGATAGAAAGCGGATCACTCGGAACTAATGGAGGGCCCAAAACTGACGTATCTGGAAGGGTCCTCTCTATCGATGGCGGAATTATGCCCGGATTATTTGCCGCAGGAAATGCAATGGCTGCTCCCACTGGAATGGTTTACGGTGGTGCTGGCGGAACAATTGGCCCAGCTATGACCTTCGGTTATATCGCTGGAAAGTCAGCTGCATCACGATAGATCACGCCCCGAGTACTTCACAGCTTTCTCTGCTTCACGATCCGCCTCCCTCTGGATAATGGTTCTGCGCTTATCTATCAGATTCTTTCTTCGAGCCAGCGCTAGTTCCACTTTGGCTCGCCCATTTCTAAAATAAACCGACAGCGGGATGAGGGTAAGCCCTTTTTGGTCAATTTGGGACTGGAGTTTCTTGATCTCTTTTTTGTGTAGAAGCATTTTCTTTGGCCGGTCGGGATCATGGGAGAACGAAGAACCCGAGTGCTGGTATTTACTGACATGAAATGAATTAAGCCAGATTTCACCATCATGGATTCGTGCGTATGCCTCGGCGATTTGTGCCTTAGCGTTTCTTAAAGACTTAACTTCACTTCCTTGTAGAACGAGTCCGGCTTCTACCGAATCGAGAATCTCGAATTCTCGCCTCGCTTGCCTATTTGTCGCTACGACCTTTTTCCCATCCGAACCCATAATGATCGAGGCTACAGCTCTATCTGGGCTTCATGGAGCGTCTATCAAGATTTCCTAGATTATTGTCAAAGTAGAAGACGGCGAACTTCGCTATTATTAGATCTATGCTTTCAATCACAGCTGAAGTTCGAGACAGCATGATCGCCCATGCCCAACGAGAAGTTCCAAATGAAGCTTGCGGACTATTTGCAGGAGGAAACGGTTCAGAGACCATAGAAACTTTTTTCCCTATGCAGAACGCAGCTCAATCCTATCTTATCTATCAGCTTGACCCAAAAGAATTTATTGAAGTTGAACAGAAAGCAGATCATTTGGGAATACAAATACTCGGAGTAATGCATAGCCATACTGTTTCGGAAGCATACCCATCGGAAACAGATGTCAGCGACGCGAGCCAATTTGATCCGTTTGGACTCTGGCATTACATCATCGTGTCACTGCAGAACGAAGAGCCAATAATGCGAAGCTTTCGCATCATTGACGCAAACATTACTGAAGAAGAAATTGAGATAAAATAGTTAAGGATTCCTTCTGAAAAGCCAAGAAGACGAGTGAACTCCCAACAATAACGTAATACTGAAGTATGGCACCTTATTCGTCGATTATTGATTTGATAGGTAATACTCCGGTCATTGAAGTTTCCGAACTGAGCCCTAACCCAGATGTAAAGATTTACGCAAAGCTCGAAGGACAAAATCCCGCTGGTTCAGTAAAAGACCGAATAGCGAAATCAATGATTCTCGACGCAGAAAGAGATGGGAGGCTCATTCCAGGGGGGACCATCCTTGAGCCATCATCTGGGAACACTGGAATAGCCCTCGCCATGATCTGCTCTGTGAAGGGCTACAACCTAAAAATCGTTCTTCCAGATAATGTCTCGATTGAGAGACGTCAACTATTGGAGGTCTGGGGTGCTGAAATAATTCCTAGCCCTGGGAACGAAGGGTCGAATGGTGCTGTTCACCGAGCGCTAAAGATTGCTGAAGATAACCCAGAATGGGTTTTCCTCTACCAATACGGAAATGAAGCAAACCCTGAGATGCACTACAGGACCACCGGGCCGGAGATTTTGGAAGATGTTCCAGCGGTTTCGCATTTCGTCGCGGGTTTAGGAACATCTGGAACTCTGATGGGAGTAGGGCGATTCCTAAAGGAGAAGAATCCAGAAATTCAGATTTTAGCTGTAGAGCCGCCAGCAGGGGAGAGCGTCGAAGGTTTAAGGAGCTTGGAGGACGGATTTATACCTCCAGTTTTTGAAAAATGGGATGGTTGGGACCTTCTAGACGGGAAAAGAATAATAAGACCAATCGAGTCTATCGAATGTGCAAGAAAGCTAGCTCAGACATGCGGTATCTTCGCTGGGATCTCTTCAGGCGCTGCTCTCGCAGGCGCACTGCGGGTAGCTGAGCAAATCGAACGCGGGAGCATCGTCTTTATTGTCTGTGATGGAGGTTGGAAGTACCTCTCTACTGAAGCATGGACAAAGCCACTCGATGAGGTCGCAGAGACAATCGACAGGATTATCTATTTCTAATGACAAAAGTAAAGAGCATCATTGGAAATTATCTTCGTTCTACCTTTACGATGAGGCATCGTGTCTAGAGAAAAGCCAATCGGCATCTTCGATTCAGGATTCGGAGGATTGACAGTCGCCAGAGCCGTGATGGACCTACTCCCTTCAGAGGATGTTGTCTACTTCGGGGATACCGCCCGATACCCCTACGGCCCTAGGGAACTCCATGAGGTTCGAGAATTCGCTATTGAGATTACTGATTACCTAGTCAATGAACATGATGTCAAGCTTCTGGTTGTCGCATGTAATACGGCTGCTGCAGCAGCACTTGACGAACTATCAGAGAAAGTTTCAGTCCCAATCATTGGAGTTATTGCCCCTGGGACACAGGCCGCAATTGATGTTTCCGAAACAGGGAGAATAGGTGTCATAGGGACAGTAGGAACTATTAACAGCGGAGCATATCTGCGGGCTTTCAGCGAATTATCCAATGCTCAAGTAGAGCCGCTGACACTTGCTTGTCCTGGATTCGTAGAATTTGTAGAAAGAGGCGAATCCTCTGGAGAGCAACTTTTGATCTTAGCAGAACGCCTTCTCGCCCCTATCGTTTCTGCTAGTGTTGACACACTTTTGCTAGGCTGCACTCACTACCCCTACCTTGCAAGGGCGATTGGCCAAGTAGTAGGAAGCGAAGTTGTTCTAGTTTCATCTGCAGATGAAACCGCGTTTGCAGTGGCTAGGAAACTCAACGATAGTGGCCTCCTTGTTGAAGAGGAAAAAGAAGGTAAACGTGTGTTTATTTCTTCAGGGGATGTATCTTGGTTCGCAGAGGTTGGGCAAAGATTATTTGGCCCCGAACTAGCTTCTGCACAAGCACACGAATGGAGTCCTTCGACGTGATCGTTAATCCCCCCAAAATAACTGTCCTCGGGTGTAGCGGTAGTTACGCGAAAAAAGGCGGGGCATGTACGGGATTTCTCGTCCAGAGTCCAGGGGCAAACGTATGGTTAGATGCTGGTCCCGGCACTCTTGGAAATCTTCAGAAGCACATTGAAATCAGCGATTTAACAGCAATTGTTTTAACACATGAACATGCCGACCACTGGCTTGAATTACCAGTCGTATACAACGCTATTCGACATTACGTTATGTGTGGGCAAATTCCCGTTTATGGAACCCAAGGAACTATGAAACTTGCTAAACAAATGTGCCCAGTGTTAGAGGAAGCGTTTAATTGGAATGTGATCAAAGACGGATCTCGAGAGGTAATAGGCGACCAAAGTTGGAGGTGGTCTCAGACAGATCACTATGTAGAAACTGTAGCTAGCAGGGTAGAGGTCGGGGAATCGAGTTTCGTATTTACAGCTGACACAGGACCGAATTGGGATGTAAATACGCTAGGGGAAAGCGTTTCTTTGGCTATATCAGAGTCGACATTTTTAGCTTGCAAAGAAGACGAAGGTATCCTTCATCTATCAGCTAGGCAAGCAGCAGAACTCGCAAAAAAAATTAAAGCTGATCATTTAGTGCTTTCACATTTAGCCCCTGGTGAAGATAGGGTTCAGCACGAGAATCAAGCCAGCGAGGTATTTGACGGGCGGATCACAGTTGCGACAGCTGGCGATCAGTACAGTTTCTAAATGGCTATGGAGGTTAATGTGATAAGGGCAGACAATCGTGAACCAGATGAATTACGGCCGATTACTTTTGTTCGTGATTTTACTTCTATGGCAGAAGGTTCGGTCCTTGCTACCTTTGGAAACACATCAGTATTATGCACGGCGTCAGTTGATGATGGTGTGCCCCGCTGGATGAAAGGTTCTGGAAAAGGGTGGGTAACAGCTGAGTATTCTATGCTTCCCGGCTCATCTCCTGAACGAGTCCGCCGTGAAACTCGGGGCCCGAAAGGTCGCACGCAAGAGATTCAACGACTTATTGGCCGGTCCCTGCGAGCCGTGTGCGATATGGAAAAACTTGGTGAAAGGCAAGTCGTTGTAGATTGCGATGTTCTTCAAGCGGACGGTGGAACGCGAGTAGCTTCAATATGTGGAGGATATCTTGCCCTTCATGATGCTTTATCTAGGCTGATTTTACGTGGGCAATTACTAGAGCACCCTATCTTAGAAGCATGTGCTGCTGTATCAGTTGGAATTATCCATGGGCAACCAAGATTGGATCTTCCCTACGAAGAAGATTCAAACGCAGATACAGACATGAATGTGGTGATGACAGAATCAGGAGGCTTTATTGAAATTCAAGGTACTGCCGAGCAAGCTTCGTTTAACCGAAACGAACTTGACTCCTTGCTGTCTTTGGCTGAAAAAGGTATTCGGGAAATTATTGAGCTACAGAATGAGTTAACAAACACTCAACCGACCATCTAAAAATGGATCTTGTTTGTGCCTCTGCGAATCCGGACAAATACACCGAAATGGTACAAATTCTTTCAGGGGCGGTAAATCTGATTCCTCGCCCGCGCGAAATTCCTGAAGTTATAGAAGATGAAGATGATCTAGAAGGGAACGCGAGGCTTAAGGCAGTTGCAGTGCAAGCCGCAACCGGCTGTGCAGCGGTAGCAGATGATACAGGCCTCGAAGTAGATGCATTGGGAGGTGCACCGGGTGTTTTCTCGGCTCGGTACGCAGGAGCAAATGCCACGTACGAAGACAATGTTCGTAAATTGTTGGAAGAAATGAAGGACGTTGATGGAAGCAAGAGAGGGGCGCGCTTTCGAACTGTTGCTCTAATTGCTTGGGAAGACGGTTCAGAAACTATTGCTGAAGGAATTGTTGAAGGTTACATAGCAGCGACACCCTCCGGAGTAGGTGGATTTGGTTATGACTCAGTATTTGTTCCCTTTTCAGGAGGGGGAAAGACTTTTGCTGAAATGGGAGATAAGGAAAAAAATGAAATATCTCATAGGGGCGAAGCTTTCAGATCGTTGAAGGAACTCCTCGGTGGGGGTAACGAATAAGCAGAATTTGATTTATTGGTTCCTGAGGGCGCGACTCGCTCCTGCCATAAGCACCGCTCCGATTACTGTAGAGACAAAAGCAAGGATCCAAGCAAGTTCAAAACCAGAGTTGTCGACTGCGATTCCAAAGCCAAGTGGCGCGATCATGGCCCCAATGCGGATACTCGTTTGCAGCATCGCAGTAGCAGCACCCGGTTCATCTGGGTGTTGTTCTATCACGCCTAAAAGGAGCAACCCAGGCCATGACCAGCCTATTCCAAAAGAAATGAGTGCCCCGATGGCGATGGTTGTCTTGGTTCCAATCGCAAAGAGGATAAAAGCGATGGACCCTACGGCTAGACACAGAGAAACCGCCTTATACCTGTCAAATTGAAACCTGTCTGCCAAGTGTCCCCAGGTAAGGCGAGCACCGATCATGATTAGACCCCCTATCCCAAGTATTAACCCAGCGGTGCTTTCGCTATATCCAGCTTCTTCTGAAGCTGTGGTTAAAAACCCTGCCATAGTCACAAGGGCCGAGGCTGAAAAAGCTCCAGATATTGATGCGATTCGAAGGTGCCGAGATCGCCACATATCTCGCCTAGAAGGGAACGTCCCTGAAGATGAAACCGCAACGTTTGGTATTGAGAGCCATGCCGGAAAAGCTAAGGCGGCAAGAATAAGAAAAGTTCCTTCCCATCCTACTGTCAAGCCAAGAGTCGGAACTGCTAAACCTGCAAGCGCAGTGGAAAATGGTACCGCTGACTGTTTTGCTGCCATAGCGATTCCTTGACGAGGTTGATCTACTCCGGTAGAGATAAGAGTGTTTGTGGCAGGTTGGATCAATCCCTCTCCGACTCTATTCAAGCCGATACACAAGAGGAGCACTACATATGAATTGGCGGTGGTGCCGACAAGAAGAGCAGAGATTGCAGCAATGGAAATGCCGGTTCTAATGATAATTTGCGGTCCTCTTCGGTCAGCTACCCCGCCACCGATTTGCATGATGATGCTGGAGACAAGGTAGCCGAAGGTAAGTATGGCCCCCAGTTCAGTATCGCCAAAGCCTAAGTCCTCCTTTATTTGGGGGGCAAAGGAGCCAACCAGAAATCCAGGCAATGCGACGATCGTGATAGCGGCTGCTGCGGCACTCGTTGGGCGCCAGAATGGAAGATGATTTGAATCGTTGTTATGGCGCACCTTTTCGAACTTAGTTGTCTATAAGGGCTATAGCGAAGTCAGAGAACATTAATAGTCATTATGACAATTAATACTGGTATATTTATATTGATTTAAGTACGATTAATTTCTATGAAAACATCCTTCATTTCCTCTTCTTCAGCACTTTGGACTGACCACTATGAGCTAACAATGCTCGACGCCCTAAACCGATCTGGAAATGTTGAAAAACGAGCTGTTTTCGAAGTCTTCACTAGGGAGCTACCTCTGGGGAGACCTTTCGGTGTGTTTGCTGGGAGCGGGCCTCTAGCAGAGAGTATTGAGAAATTTACTTTCACTGACGACCAACTGAACTTCTTAAAGTCCACAAATGTTGTATCTTCCGAAACCCTTGATTGGTTATCCTCTTATAGCTTTCAAGGAGATATTCTCTCATATCGCGAGGGAGAACTGTACTTCCCAAATAGTCCGGTTATGACTATTGAGGCTCGACTCGGTGAGGCACTCATTCTCGAAACATTAGTCCTTTCAACCCTTAACCATGCCTCATCAGTAGCTACCGCTGCCGCTCGTATAGCTCAAGCAGCTGATGGAAAATTAGTCATGGAAGCAGGCTCAAGACGTGTTCACCCTAAAGCAGCCGTTCATGCGGCTCGGGCTGCCTACCTCGGGGGCATAAACGTAACTTCGAATCTTGAAGCTGGTCAGAGATGGGGGATACCGACCGCTGGGACTGCCTCGCATGCCTTTACGCTCGCATACTCATGTGAGTTGGAAGCCTTCGAAGCTCAGCACGAATTCTTAGGCTCCGATTCTACCTTTCTTGTGGATACCTATGACATAGCTGGAGGTATCAATAATGCGGTAGAAGCAACAGGTGGAAATTTGAAAGGCATTCGCCTCGATTCAGGAGACTTAAGAAGTGGAGCTGAGGTAGCCCGTGACCTATTGGATGAACTTGGAGCTTCAACGACTCAAATCATGGTATCTGGTGACCTTGACGAATATCAGATCGAGCAGCTTCGGGGAGCTCCAATAGATGCATTTGAATCCGGACACCGGCTCGTTACTGGGTCCGGTGCGCCTTCAGCTGGATTTGTATACAAACTTGTAGAAATTGAAGACATTAAAAGCACGAACAACACAATGCGTCCAGTGGCGAAAAACTCAAAAGGGAAAGGATCGATCGGAGGAAAAAAGCATGCGAAACGCCTGCTTGCAAATGACGCTATTGCGCTAGAGGAGATCGTTACTATCGGTCCAGATGTATTTAGAGCTCCACTTCAACGAAACGAAAGATCGTTACAGGCCCCTCTCTTCATTAGCGGGGAATTTATAAATGACTGGGACCTCGAAAGTGCGAAAGACCACCTGCGAAGAACAATAGAAGAAATTCCAAAAGATATCCGCCTTCGACGGAATGGGCTACCTGCGATTCCTACAACAATCCTCACTGAACCGAGGAGCCATGATTAAACAGATAAAAACCGCTTTGCTTATTGTCGATGTTCAACCAACTTTTTGCGAGGGAGGTTCATTGCCAGTTGATGGAGGGAATCTCGTTGCAGAAAGGATAGGAGATCTGCTGGCTAGAGATCATGGATATGACATGGTAGTGACGACACAAGATTGGCACATTGACCCCGGAAAGCATTTCAACCAGAATCCAGATTTTGTTAACACTTGGCCCCGTCATGGAGTGGCCGGAACGGCTGAAGCAGAACTCCACCCTTCCCTTGTCCCTTTAGCTGGAAAGATAACGTTTCAAATTAAGAAAGGAGAATACGAAGCAGCATATTCGGGCTTCGAAGGTGTAGATGGAGGTGGTACTTCTCTAGATGAAATACTTTCCATGGGGAACATTAAACGGATTGAAACTGCTGGCTTAGCATTCGACTACTGTGTTAAAGAAACAGCCCTCGATGGAGTAAAGCTGGGCTATGAGGTTATTGTTTTGAAATCTTTGACAGCTCCTGTGTCTCAAGAAACCGCAGCTCATGCAGAGCTAGAACTCCAATCTGCAGGAGTTCAAATCTGCGGTAACTTCAGCGAAAGAAGGCGCTAATGTCTGTTTCTGACGCCGATACAGACTTTGTTAAAGGGTATGACCCTAGCCGGTTCCCCCCGAATGCTGTTACTGCCGACGTCGTGTTGCTAACTATTAGATCAGGAAGGCTCGCTGTACTCCTAGTTGAACGGGACAAACCACCACAGCAGGGCAGTTGGGCTCTACCGAGTGGCCACCTTGATCCTCAAGAATCGATTACACAAACGGCGTTAAGAGAACTTTCGCAAAAAACTGGGCTCTCCGCCGAGCCGACACACCTTGAACAATTGCATACATATTCAACTCCGGGAAGAGACGCACGAGATCAAAAAATGAGAGTCACTTCGGTTGCCTATCTAGCATTTATGCCTGACCCTGGGACGCCTCGTGCTG
>JAQWQL010000080.1 GCA_029244605.1 Acidimicrobiales bacterium
TCTTCAATTTTTTTAACTAAAGCGCGGAAGGCTAAAACTGCCCCTTCTCCATTAGGGTGCTCGCCTTCGAATTCCACAATGTCACCAGATTTCGTTCCGAGTAGACTTTCATCAATGGTGTCAACGATAAATCCTGTTCCTATTTCGTATGTGAAATCTTCTGCGGTGAGGCTTTCTTCTGCTTCTCCGTCTTGGGATCCGGAAAGGTCCATCGTTACAAAATCGCCAGAGATAGTTGGCCGATTGACTTCCTCGCGTTCTGCTGCTTGTTCCCGCAAGCTATCAATTTGGCTATTGATCTCGTCTTCTGTTGCATCGAGAGTTGGAAGTGTAACGGCTAGGTTGTTATAGCCTGTTACCGTAATCAATGGCCTAACAGGAACTTCGGCTTCGAAACAGAGAGGGCCTGATTCTTCTCCCTTTGTAATAGTTACCTCTGGTTGGGCAATGGTATCTATTTCATGCTTGATCACGGCGGAGCGATATTTTTTTCCTATGAGTTCGTTCAGCGCTTCGCTTCGGGCGTACTCTTGCCCAAATTTCGCTTCGAGTACTTTTCTGGGGACACGGCCTGGTCGGAATCCTGGAAGGCTTACATCTTTTGAGATTTTTTTGAATGCAGAATCGACGGCTTCGTCGACTTCTGATTCGTCGACCTCAACGGTTACCTTTACTTTGTTATCTTCGAGTTGATCTACTGAACTTGCCACAGGGCGAAAGTGTATCCGTGAAGGAGCCTCTCCCCTACTTTACGAGCGTCGAGTTTTCTGGAATCTGTATTTTTCTCAATGATCGGGTACTATCAAGAGTCTGCGGGTGTAGTTCAACGGCTAGAACCTCAGCCTTCCAAGCTGATGATGGGAGTTCGATCCTCCTCACCCGCTCGTATCACAATATGAGCGTTGTAAACTAGGTCTTTGTTTTTCTGACTACTAGACTTTTGGCGTGTCTTCTAAATTTGTGGGTATTGCTGGTGGGAGTTGCTCTGGGAAAACGACAATCGTCCACGCCCTTGTAGAGAGCTACGAAGGTTCCGTATCAACGGTTGCATTTGATAGCTACTACTGTGATCAAGGTCATATGACTTTGGATGAGCGTGCTCGTGTGAATTACGATCATCCTGATTCCCTTGACGTCGACCTATTTGTAAGCGATATTCAGTCTCTTCGAGACGGAAACTCAATCGATACACCAATTTATGATTTTTCTACTCATACAAGAAGCGATAAGTCAAGATTCGTGACTCCTTCAGATTTAGTTGTGTTGGATGGAATTCTTTTATTAGTATTTCCGGAGATTATTGATCTGCTAGATTTGGCCGTCTTTATTGAAGCTTCGGAAGAAGTCAGATTCAACCGGCGAATACCGCGAGATATCCAAGAACGGGGACGGACTTCAGAACAATCTTCAACCCAGTTCAAAAGGACAGTTCAACCAATGCATGCGCGATTTGTTGCCCCTTCAATTGATCGTGCTGACCTTGTTATTGATGGTGAGCAGAACCCGAAGGTTTCTTTAGTTGAGATTACTTCTGCTCTTTACGGCCAAAACTAGTTTGGCTCTTCCTCGTCCCCTCCTTCCTCTTCCTCTCCTGGGATCTCTCCTCCAAGGGCTTCGATTATTTGATCAAGGTAAATCTGGGATCCTAACTTTGTCAGGTGTACGCCATCTCGTGCGAAGTATCTAGGGTAATCATTTGAGGCGCTGTACCAGTCGACGAGAACTGCATTTTCATAGAGCGGGATAGTGTTATCGAGCACGCTATTGACTCTTCCTTCCCATGGTTTTGGCACTCTGGCATTGAGTACTACGACTAGTTCAGCATCTGTAAGAATTTCGAATGTCTCTGCTATGAGGTCTTCATCGATGGACCCGTTACTTCCCAGATGTATGACTATCGCTTCGCCCAATAGTTCTTGGTCTTTTAGGTCACTTAGGATTCTTGGGGCTTCGTTCCATTGTCGTGCGACTTCTGCTTCGAGATTTGCATTTTCAGTCAATATGGAGATTCTTTCTTCGAAAATTACATCCAAATCCTTGATAGAGATACCTGTGAATGCGCCCATCATTACTGAATCTCCAAGAAATGTCACTCGGTCATAAAATATTTTAAATTCTGGGGCCAGAACAAGAGGTAGGATTTCCGCCCAGACTGGATCACTATTTACATTTTCCATAAAATTCACAATGTCAAATCTCTCCATAGGATCTTCGACAGGTTGAGTTGGCTCTGAAAGCTGTTCCTCTACTGGGGTAGGAGTAGGAGTAGGAGTTGGAGTTGGGGCAGGAGTCGGCGTAGGGCTCGGGGTAGGAATTGGTTCATCTTGTCCCTCTGCCGTTTCGTCTTGCGAGGCCTCCTCTGTAGCAGTGTCTGTGGTGCTCCAGTCTGCTTGGACTTCCTCAAGAGTTACAAAGCATCCGACAAGAGCTATTGTGGCGCAGGCAAGTTTCGCGAAAGTTTGTTTTATCTTTGTTCTCGATAGCGACAACCGTATTGATTTTTGAAATCGCTTTTCGCGAATAGGCCGTTCTATGAATTGATAGCTGAGTTCAACGATAATTAAAGTGATTATGATACGAACTAGGAAAAGCTCCCATCCGTCGATTTCGACATCGATTCTTGGGCGGGTTAGCTGAAAAACTGGCCAGTGCCAAAGGTAAAGGCCATATGAACGCTTCCCTATCCATCCCATTGGCTGAATGCCGAGAATTTTCCCTAGCAGTGATTGTGGGGTCACTGAAACTGCGATTACTAACGCTGTGAGGGCTGAGGTAAGTAGCATCCCTCCCCTAAAGAGGCTGTCAATATTGGGGTAATACAGGGTGTAGTGCATGTTTGCCCAGATCAGGCCTGATACTGAACCAGCGCCAATAATCAGGACAGCAATCTTCGAGAAGGTATTAGGTTCAGCGATATGAGATTTTTCTGATTGCCATGGCCGCCACAAGAAAGCAACTGCGGCGCCGATTAATAGCGCTGATGCACGGGTATCGGTTCCGTAGTACACGCGCAGTGGGTCAGTAAAGGGTTCATAAAGCACCCATCGGATAATCGATGACGTGACGATGCCGCCTATTACAAGAGCGAAGGCGAAACGTTTCCCGGCGAGAGATAGCATCGCCCAGAGAAGTAACGGCCAAATTAAATAGAATTGTTCTTCGACAGCTAAGGACCAAAGGTGATGAAAGAAGTTTTTTCGTTCGAAACCTTCTGTGTACGAGACGTCTTGGAAGATACTGAACCAATTGTAGATATAGCCTAGGGCAGTGAGAATCTCTGATTTGGTTGGAACGACATCCCTTGCTGTCAGGTAGGCAAGTGCTGTTGCCCCCCCTATATACGCTATAAGGGCAGGAAATAGCCTTCTTGCCCTCCTATACCAAAATCGTTTTATATCTATCCGATTGTTTGTTTCATGCTCTCCTAGAAGAAGCGCAGTTATGAGGTAGCCACTTATAACGAAAAATATCTCTACCCCTAGAAAACCTCCTGAGAATTTTGCCATGCCAGAGTGGTAGGCAATAACGGCCATCACTGCTATGGCTCGTAGCCCATCTATCCCTGGGTTGTATGGCACATAAGAATCCCCTGTAGATGGACGAGAGACTGGACTACTAGTCGTTTTCTTTGCGAAAGGGCGGCGATTAGCCATATCCCGAGAGTACTCGCTCTCTGTTCAAATTTATGTTCCCCAAGGTGCTCTTAGGAGAATTCTTGGCGTTCAAGAAATTCATACACCTCAACCATGTCGACCCCTGGGAAACGTGAAAAGCTTTTCGCTGGTAGTGGCAACCCAGAAGTGACATTGGTTCGGTCTCGAGCAGAAGGCCACGCCACACCTTGCCAGTGTTGTCTCGCGCTAGGCCGTGGGGTGTTGCAGCAATCTTTGGCAGGGCACTGAGAGGTTGAGAACCGTTTAGTGTCACTTCCTCTGAACCACTTTGCTTGGTCGGCGGTCGTTCCGACTGTGACAGCATGGTGAGGGACCCTATCAGCTTCAACATGTGTTACACACCAGTATTGCCCACTGGGCGTATCGGTGTATTGGTAATGAAGAGACAGTGAATCTTGAGTATGAAATGCTTGGCGTGTTCCCCAGTTCCTGCATAAATGCTCACCTTCGATAGTTCCATCTACGCCATGTGGGAGAGGAACATCATCGTTTTCATAGGCCTTCCAGACCAAACCTTCATCATCAGATCTCAGGAAATGTAGCGTGATGTCAAGATGCTGAGTTGCTAAATTCGTCAAACGGTGCCCCGCCATCTCATAGGAAATGTAGAAGATCTCTCGTAAATCTTCCACCGAAATATCCTTTGACTTGTATGCGCTTTTCAAGAAATCCACTGCAGGTTTCTCAGGAGCGAGTATCGCCGCTGCGAAATAATTTGATTCAACTCTTTGTTCGAGATACTTCCCGATGTCTTCTGCCACTTCATGCTTGAGCGCATAATGGCCCAGCGTTTGAAGAACAACTGATCTAGATGCCCTAGTAGAGAAGTCATTTCGTTGCGGGATATATATGATCTTTTCTCTCTGGTCAGTTATTGACCTAGTTGAATGCGGAATATTTTCAGCCCTTCTTACTGTGAACCCGAAATATTTGCAGACGTCCATAAGAATTCCTTCAGACACGGGACCGGAACCAGGATATTTCACAGCTTTTAATACACGACCTGCTAACTCTTCAATGTCCTGATAGTAATTATTTCTCTCTCGCATTTGTTGACGTAAATCCTTGTTCGAATTCCTTGCAAGGTTTTTTGGAGTATTGGGATTTGAGATAGTGAGGGCGGTATCTTCTTCTAAAGCTGCGTACAGTCCAAGAATATGCTCAAGGACTTCATCGGTCATTCGAATTGATGGACGTATGTACGGCAGTTTTCTTTCTTGATTTCGAGGATCCTCTTGTAGCCTCCTGATCTCAATTTCAAGTTCAGCCCTGCGGCTAGGGGGTTCAGGATCGAGAAGGTCAGCAGGTGTGCAATCGAGAATTGATGCTAGATCTCTGACAAGGCTTATCCGCGGTTCAGCCAACCCATTTTCGAGTTGCGAAAGATATGGGGCTGGTTTGTGCACTAAATCACCCAACTGCATAAGGGTATAATTGTTCCGTTTCCGGAAATGCTTCAATCGTTGCCCAAAGACAAGTGAGTCCATTCCATACCCTTTTCACAATGCTGGTAACAAAAGGATACCTTATTTTTGTGATAATTTTTGCATTTTTTATTAATTAGCCCAATTAAGCTAATAATTAGAGACCAAATAGGTTGATTTTATTGGTATCTTCCTGCAGTGTAGATAACGCACATACACCTCCGATGTGCCAGAAGTAGGAGAAGCCGACTATGTCAAAGTCGTTTGAACAACAAGTTGAAGAATTATCCCTCGATTGGGAAGAAAATGAACGTTGGAAAGGTGTCAAGCGTGATTACTCAGCTGAAGAAGTAATCAACCTCAGAGGATCAACTCCTGTGGAATACTCGCTTGCGCGTCATGGTGCGGAGAAACTTTGGGAGAAGCTCAATACGAATGCGTACACGCATGCAATGGGTGCACTAACTGGCGGTCAGGCTATTCAGATGGTCAAAGGCGGGCTTGAAGCCATATATCTTTCCGGCTGGCAAGTAGCTGGAGATGCAAATCTCGCAGAACAGGTTTACCCCGACCAGAGTCTTTACCCAGCAAACTCAGTTCCTACAGTAGTTCGAAGAATCAACAATGCTCTTCGCAGGGCCGACCAAATTGAATGGAGCGAAGGAAACAGAGACCGGGACTGGATGGTTCCGATTGTCGCTGATGCCGAAGCTGGCTTCGGGGGGCCGCTCAATGCATTCGAGCTTATGAAATCAATGATCGAAGCTGGAGCTGCTGGTGTCCATTGGGAAGATCAACTCGCTAGTGAGAAAAAGTGCGGACACATGGGCGGGAAAGTCCTTGTCCCGACCCAACAGCACGTCCGGACGCTCACTGCTGCCAGACTCGCCGCAGACGTTATGAATGTGCCCTCGCTCGTAGTAGCTAGGACAGACTCCTTAGCAGCGACTCTTCTCACGAGCGACATAGATGAGCGAGATCAGAGATTCTGCACAGGAGAAAGATCAAGTGAAGGATTTTTCCATGTAGAAAATGGCATGGATACTGCTATCGCCCGTGGCTTAGCTTACGCCCCATATGCGGATCTTGTCTGGTGTGAGACTGGAACCCCTGATTTAGAAGAAGCTCAGCGTTTCGCTGATGCAATGCATGCTGAATATCCGGATACGATGCTTGCGTACAACTGCTCTCCATCTTTCAATTGGAAAGCAGCTCTTGACGATGCAACTATCGCATCTTTCCAAAAAGAGCTCGGCGATATGGGATACCGGTTCCAATTCATCACTCTTGCTGGGTGGCATGCACTTAATGCATCTATGTTTGAGCTTTCAAAGGCATACACAGAAAAAGATATGACGGCCTACGTCGAACTTCAACAACGAGAGTTCTCGATGGAAGATAGCGGATATAGCGCTACCAAACACCAAAGGGAAGTTGGGGCAGGCTACTTTGACCAAGTTGCTACTGTCATCTCTGGAGGTACGGCGAGCACGCTAGCACTCAAGGGAAGCACAGAAGAAGAACAATTCTGAACTTGAATTAAATCCAACTAGGTTAAGGAAATAGAAACACTTAACTAGGAGAAGGAATGAACGAACCGAAAATAGTCAAAGGGTCTTTGGAAATGGACCCTACTCTTTTCGATTTTATTAATTCCTCGCTCCTTCCTGGGTCAAAACTAGATGACGATGATTTTTGGAAGAACCTTGAGAGCCTCATAAAGGATTTTAGTCCTCGTATCGATCACTTGCTTAGAATTCGTGATGACTACCAAAGCCAACTGGACGAATGGCATATAAAGCGGCGAGGGAAGCCGCATGATTCAGATGAATACCTGCAGTTTTTGGCCGAGATCGGCTACATTCAAGATCGCCCTGAATCAGTTCAAATACAAACTGAGAATGTCGATCCAGAAATTGCTAGTGTACCCGCACCACAGTTAGTGGTTCCGGTCGATAATGCCCGATACGCGATAAACGCTGCCAATGCACGGTGGGGAAGCCTCTACGATGCATTGTACGGCACTGACGTTATTAGTGAAGAGGGCGGAGCCGAAAGAAGCGGGTCATACAATGCTGTCCGCGGCGCGAAAGTAATCGCTTACGCCCGAAACCTCCTAGATCAGCACTTCCCTCTAGACCAATCGTCACATACAACTTCAACCAAATATCAAGTTGTGGATTCAGAGCTCCGTGTCACTACAGGAACTAGCGAAACACCCCTCGCTGACCCAGAAACGTTCATTGGCTATACCGGCGACCCAGCCGAACCAAAATCTGTATTCCTCAAAAAACATGGCTTGCATATCGAAATTATCTTTGACCCTGAAGATGCTATAGGTGCTGAAGATCCGGCTTCTATAGCTGATCTTATGATCGAGTCCGCTCTCAGCACAATCATGGACTGTGAAGATTCCGTTGCAACTGTAGACGCCTCTGACAAGGTGCGCGCCTACGGGAA
Source organism: Acidimicrobiales bacterium (assembly GCA_029244605.1). GTDB lineage: Bacteria > Actinomycetota > Acidimicrobiia > Acidimicrobiales > UBA8592 > UBA8592. The sequence goes on from JAQWQL010000080.1 coordinate 7,559, forward strand.
TTGGCTAGGACTCATGCAAGGAAATTTAGAAATTGAATTCGCCAAGGGCGATACATCCGTTGTACGAAAACTCGAAGCTGACACCGTTATCAATGGTCCCGATGGATCGCAAAGAACAATCAGACGGCGTTCTTTGATGCTTGTTAGAAATGTAGGCATGCACCTGATGACAGACATGGTTACTGTAGAGGGACTAAAAGTCCCGGAGACATTAATCGATGCTGTAGTTACAACCCTTTGCGGCCTCCACGACATTACCAATAGTAGCGAAACCAAAAATAGTCCTCATGGATCGATATACATTGTGAAACCAAAGATGCATGGCCCCGATGAGGTAGCACTAGCAGTTGCCATGTTTAATCAAATCGAAGATTTCTTAGGGTTGGAACGCAACACGGTCAAAATCGGGATCATGGATGAGGAACGGCGGACCTCCATGAACCTTCTGTCGTGCATAGAAGAAGCAAGGGAACGAGTTGTTTTCATCAACACTGGGTTCTTGGATCGTACAGGAGATGAGATCCATACAAGTATGGAAGCTGGGCCTTTTGTTCCTAAAACAGAAATGAAGGCCCAGCAGTGGTTGGAAGCCTATGAGAATATCAACGTTGATGAAGGCCTAGCAGCTGGCCTTCTGGGACATGGCCAAATTGGGAAAGGGATGTGGGCTCGCCCTGATGACATGGCCGATATGTTGAGAGAAAAAATAGGTCATCCAGAATCAGGTGCCACGTGCGCCTGGGTGCCGAGCCCAACTGCAGCTACCTTACATGCACTTCACTATTTTCAAATCGATGTCGTGGACGTTCAATCTAAGCTTGTTGAACGAGCGGCCACAGATAGAAACTTCATGCTGACGATACCCCTACTTGAGCCTGGGCGTGAATTGAGCCCAGATGAAATCTCCGCTGAACTTCGTAACAATGTTCAAGGGATTCTTGGTTATGTCGCTAGATGGGTCGGGCAAGGAGTTGGATGCTCAAAGGTTCCAGATATCAATAATGTTCAACTGATGGAAGATCGAGCAACTTTGCGAATTTCGAGCCAGCATATTGCTAATTGGTTGCACCATGGAATAGTTACCGACGAACAAGTCCTTTCCGCTATGAAAGAAATGGCCGCTTTTGTTGATGAGCAAAACGCTGGTGACAGCGACTACCAGTCAATGTGTGGCGACTTAAATTCCAGCATTCCTTATCAGGCTGCTTTAGCTCTAGTTTTTGAAGGACGTGATCAGGCAAATGGCTACACGGAGTTCTTGTTAACTGAACGCAGGCAAAAAATGAAAGCGGCATCTGCATAGCGAGGGCTAAGTTTGTTGGCGCCCCCGGCAGGAGTCGAACCTGCGACCTACGGATTAGAAGTCCGTTGCTCTATCCAGCTGAGCTACGGGGGCCTACAATACGGCTTTCATTCTAGGGAAAAGAGTTATTAAAACGGCCGATCACCTATGATTGTAACTCGTTCAACTACTCGTTCATCAGGATAGAAATCAGCCGCGACCGCGTGCTGCGATGACCGATTATCCCACATGACGAATGTGTCGACATCCCATTTGAGGCGGAATTGAACAGTTGGGCTCATAATCGCTTTCTCTAAGAGTGCAAGTAGCCTTTCGCTTTCTTCCGGTGACACTCCTTCGATGTAGTCAGTATGGTACCCATTGGTGTAGATGCTCCTCTCCCCCGTTTCCGGATGTGTTCTTACGACAGGGTGTCGGGCTGGCGGGTACTGCTCTTGTAACTCAAGGCGTTCTTCTTCATTGAATTTCTCTCCAATGCTTTTTGTAAAATCATGCATTGCGTATAGATCGTCAATTTGGGATTTAATGCTATTGGGCAAGAGTTCGTATGCGGCTGCTGCGCTGGCGAAACATGTGTCGCCACCAGTCTGAGGAATCGCTACTCCTCGTAAAATAGATCCTAGGGATGGCTCTTCGCGCCATGTAACATCAGAATGCCATATCACAGCCGCGAATTCCTTTTCAAGATTTGACGTTATTCGGAGTATCTCAGGGTATTCGCCGAGACCTACGTGGCCGCCGCGGGCGAACGGGTGTATCTCAAGCTCACCAAATTTGCGGCCGAGGGCTATATGTTCTTCGACAGTAATGTGTTGGTTACGGTAAACCAGTACTTTGTGATCGAGCCAAGCCTTCTTTATTTCCTCAACTTCATCATCGGCGACACTTGCTAAGTCGATGTCAGAAATTTCAGCCCCGATATTTCCTGAGATTTGCTCAATGCGCATCTTTCCCTCCCCAGATCCTATTTTAACGAACTTTCTTGGGTTGGTCGATTTTAGCCTTTTTTGGGATTATCTCTTTAATGTTACGACGTTCCGTGTTTCTAGGCTTTATCATGTGTTTTCACCCGTTATGCGGGTCGTGGTGGCCGTAGCTCAGCCTGGTAGAGCC
>JAQWQL010000083.1 GCA_029244605.1 Acidimicrobiales bacterium
GGATCCCTTCTTTGAGGTAGTCCATGGCGTATAGATGCTCTCGCCAACGTTGGTCAAGGATGCGAAGCATAATTTGGCCTTCGACTTTCCGCATTACATCTGGGCCGATTTCACTTTCTCGCTGTTCACAGAATGCAAGTACTTCCTCCATCGCCAATTCATAAATTTCGTTTGAATCTGAAATTTCGTGGAATGAAGCAGCACTAAATTCGTTCGGCCAAAGATTTCCTAAGGCTGCTACCAATGCTTCAAGTTCCCAATCTTCCTGATGCTCTGTTGAACAATGTGTTGAAATAATTTCATCTATTTCTAGGGCGAAAAATTCCGTTGTTTCATCTTTGAGCTCTTCTCCATTGAGTATTTCGTTCCGCCTTGCGTAGATCACTCGTCGTTGCTCATTCATGACTTCATCGTATTTAAGGACATTCTTTCGAGTTTCTGCGTTTCGTTGTTCGACTGTGCTCTGCGCCCGCTCTATAGCTTTAGTAACCATTTTGTCACCTATAGGGACATCGTCTGGAAGAGCTTTTTTCATTACCCATTCCATGGCGCCGGTAGCGAATAGCCGCATTAATTCATCTTCTAGCGACAAGTAGAACCGAGATTCACCAGGGTCTCCTTGCCTTCCTGACCGCCCTCTTAATTGATTATCTATTCGGCGACTGTCGTGACGCTCAGTCCCCAAGACATACAACCCGCCGGCTTCTTTTACTCTTTCGCCTTCTTCACTGCAGATTGCCTCGTAGCTCTTCAAGAGCTCTTGATACCTTTGAGAGCCCTCCCCCTCTTCGATCTTATAGCCTTCAGCTATCGCATCACGTTCAGCTAAGCCTTCCGGGTTTCCTCCTAAGATTATGTCAACGCCTCGACCTGCCATATTTGTTGCGACTGTGACGGATCCTATTCTTCCTGCTTGTGCGACAACGTCGGCTTCTCGCGAGTGGAGTTTAGCGTTAAGCACAGAGTGCGAGATTCCTCGTTTATCGAGTAGATCAGATACGAGTTCTGATTTTTCTACAGAGATCGTTCCGACAAGAACGGGCTGCCCATTTCTGTTTCGTTCTACGATGTCTTCAACTACGGAATCATACTTTCCTCTTTCAGATCTGTAGATGTAGTCAACGGCATCATCTCGAATTATTGGTTTATTGGTTGGTATCGGAACTACATGAAGGCCGTACGTATTAAAAAATTCTGCAGCTTCTGTTTCAGCTGTACCTGTCATTCCGGCAAGCTTGTCATATAGTCGGAAATAGTTTTGAAGGGTTATTGTTGCCAGAGTTTGGTTCTCCTCCTTAATATTTGCCCCTTCTTTGGCTTCTACTGCTTGGTGCAACCCGTCACTCCATCGGCGACCGTCGAGGATACGACCAGTGAATTCGTCTACGATCTTGACTTCCCCATTTGAAAGTATGTAGTCCTTATCTCGGTGGAATAGTTCTTTTGCCTTTAGAGCTACTTGAAATTGATGAACTAAATCAGCGGATACTGCATCGTAGAGATTCTCAATATTTAGCGCCCGTTCAACGGCGTGAACGCCTTCCTCTGTAGGTGCAACGGTTCTTTTTTCTTCATCTACTTCGTAATGTCGATCCCGTTGCAGGCTTTGGACGATTGAGGCAAATTGGTAATATGTCTTTGCTGCATCTGCTAACTTCCCACTAATAATTAAGGGGGTTCGTGCTTCGTCGATAAGAATGCTGTCTATTTCGTCAACAATGCAATAGCTGTGCCCTCTTTGAACTTTCTTCGAAAGCTCCATTGCCATATTGTCTCGGAGGTAATCGAAACCCAACTCGTTGTTTGTGCCATAGGTTACGTCAGCGTTGTATTGAGACATCTTGTAAGCACTATCTCTATTTCCCGGAACTATTAACCCGACTTCTAGACCTAGCCATTTGTATATTTCTCCCATCCACTCTGAGTCACGAGCTGCCAAATAGTCATTTACTGTGACGACGTGGACTCCCTTTCCAGATAAGGCATTGAGATATATAGGCAATGTTGAGGTTAAGGTTTTTCCTTCTCCGGTTCTCATTTCTGCAACCCACCCGAAATGCAAAGCCGCTCCCCCTACAAGCTGAACGTCATAGTGTCGTTGCCCGATAACGCGCCATGCTGCTTCACGAACGACAGCGAAGGATTCGATCAGTAGTTCATTTATCTCTTCCCCACGCTCTATTCGTTGCTTAAATTCTCCGGTCTTTGCCTGAAGTTCAGCATCGGTTAACGCCTTCATGTCAGGCTCGAGCTCTGAGATGTCAGGCACTAAAGCTTCCAAAGCTTTTATTTTTTTTCCTTCGCCAGAACGGAGGACTTTTTTTAGGGGATTTAAACTCATTTAATTCCGATTCCTATCTTCTTAACACGGCTTTATAGTATCTATTCTGGTTTCTCTTCGAATTCTAGTACCTATAGTGATCAGGCTTAAATGGACCTTCTGTGGGTATTCCAAGATAATCTGCCTGTTCTTGGGAGAGTTCAGTTAAACGAACCCCAAGTGATTCCAAATGTAGCCTCGCGACTTTCTCATCTAACGACTTTGGCATTGTAATGACGTTATTGCTGTAACTCTCGGCATTCTCATATAAGTCGATTTGTGCCATGACCTGATTCGTGAAACTGCAACTCATAACGAAACTTGGATGGCCTGTCGCATTACCAAGATTCAACAGTCGTCCTTCAGATAAAAGTATGACGGAATGACCATCAGGAAAAATATATTCATCGACTTGTGGTTTTATATTCACTCGCTGAACATCCGACATCTCTTGAAGGCCTGCCATATCAATTTCGTTATCGAAGTGACCTATGTTGCCAACTATTGCCTGATGTTTCATTTTTGCCATATGGCTAGCAGAGATAATTCCTTTATTTCCGGTAGCGGTAATGAAAATATCAGCTGTTTCCATTACATCTTCTAATCGAACTACTTGATACCCTTCCATCGCTGCTTGGAGAGCACAAATTGGGTCAATTTCCGTTATGACGACACGAGCTCCTTGCCCAGACAGCGAAGCTGCGCAACCTTTGCCCACGTCTCCATATCCAAGAACACAGGCGACCTTGCCCCCTATCATTGTGTCGGTCGCGCGATTAATCCCATCAATGAGAGAATGCCGACAACCATAAAGATTATCGAATTTAGACTTTGTCACAGAATCATTAACGTTGATCGCTGGGAAGAGCAACGTGTCTGCCTCTTCCATTTGGTATAGGCGATGGACACCTGTGGTCGTCTCTTCGGAAACACCAAGTATCTCAGAAGCTATTGCATCCCAATCCAAAATCTTCTCTTCTTGGACCGCTTGAAGCCTATTGAGGAATACTTCCCACTCTTCCGAGTCTCCGCTTTGCGGTGAAGGGATAGTACCTTCTTTAAGGTATTCGAGGCCCTTGTGGACCATCATTGTTGCATCGCCTCCGTCATCTAGGATTAAATTTGGTCCATTGTTGTCAGGCCAAGTGAAGAGCTGTTGGGTTGCCCACCAGTATTCTTCTAGGGTTTCTCCCTTCCATGCGAAAACAGGAACACCTTCGGGTTTCTCTGGGGTTCCATTAGGCCCGACTGCAACAGCTGCAGCAGCATGGTCCTGAGTTGAAAATATGTTGCATGAAACCCAGCGGACTTGCGCCCCCAATGTCGTCAGCGTTTCGATCAAAACAGCTGTTTGGATTGTCATATGGAGAGAACCAGCTATTCGGGCCCCTTTGAGAGGTTGGGAATCAGCATATTCGGCCCGAAGAGCCATCAATCCTGGCATCTCAGTTTCTGCGAGCTGGATTTCTTTTCTTCCAAAACTCGACAACGATAAATCGGCAACTTTGAAGTCATTCACTGGCATGAAGCCCCTTTCAAGTTTTTCCACTCATCGGCTGGGGTCCTCTGACACAGTGTCAGCCGATTGCCAGTCTACACCCATAGAGAAAGCCATCGCTACAGGTCTCGTTACACTCCCCAGTCGAAGCTTCTATTCGTTGTTCTTTTTCGAATCTAGCCTTTGATGTTCTGCATCGGAGACTTGTTTAGATTCCTCAATAAGAAGGACAGGTATCCCGGCATCTATTGGAAACACTCGCTGGAGCCTAGGGTTATAAAGAATTTCCTCATCTTCGAAATACCATAATGGCCCTTTATCTTCAGGGCATGCCAGAATCTCTAAGAGTCTTTTGTCTAATCCCATAGCGAAATTCTATCTCCTTAAACGTCTTTGGCCTCAGGTGGGATGAATTCTTGAAGATAGGCAGAGATCTTATTTAGTTCTTTCGTCATTATCATTTCATCTACTGCTTCTAAGTTCAAACGAAGTAACGGTTCTGTGTTTGAAGGGCGAAGGTTAAACCACCATTCATCAGTGCTCACAGTAAGGCCGTCCATAAGGTCATGATCATAGTTGGAGAAGGAATCACCAACTCTGCGGATAACATCCGTTGGGCTATCGACTTGAAAATTTAATTCACCTGTAGATGAGTAGATATCAAATTCTTCTCGAAGCGATGACAGCGGAACTTGTTTATCGCTCATTTCTTGCATCACGAGTAATGCTGCAATAAGCCCAGAGTCCGCCCGATAGTTGTCTCTAAAGTAATAATGACCAGAATGTTCCCCAGCGAAGGCTGCATCTGTCTCTGCCATCAATTGCTTGATGTAGGAATGGCCGACTCTACTGCGAAGAGCTTTTCCGCCGTGCTTTTCTATAGTTTCAGATACCGATCGAGAACAAATCAAGTTGTGAATAATCGTAGATCCCGGTTCTTTCTCAAGAATATTTCTTGCAACGAGGGCGGTTGTAGTAGATCCAGATAAAGGATGGCCCAGCTCATCTACTAAGAAGACCCGATCAGCATCGCCATCAAATGCTAATCCAACATCTGCTTTTAAAATCTTTACCTTTTTTTGTAAATCGATAAGGTTCTCTGAATTGAGCGGATCAGCAGGGTGGTTCGGAAATGTTCCATCGAGTTCGCCAAACATTAATTCGAGATCGAAGGGTAAATTATCAAAAACTGGTGGAACTACAAGACCCCCCATTCCATTTGCAACATCTACTACTACATTCAGCGGAACCAAGGAAGCCACATCCACAAAACCCAAAACATGAGCAACAAAACTATCAAGGATCTCTTCAGACCTAACAGCACCTTTGGGGAGGTCCGGCCTATTAATACCATCACCTAAACGTTTTCGTATCTCGTAAAGGCCTGATTCAGCTCCGATTGGTCCTGCCCCAGCTCTGCAAAGCTTAATTCCGTTATATTCCGCCGGATTGTGCGATGCGGTAAAGATCGCTGCTGGAGAATCATAAATCCCCGAAGCGAAATAGATCATATCGGTAGAACATAAACCCAATCGAATGACATCAACCCCTTCAGATATTGCACCTTCAATAAATGCGGGGACTAACTCTTCCGCCGATGGGCGCATATCGTGCCCAACTATAATCTTGCTAAGATTAGCGTCTTCTTCCGACATCAGGGAAGCGAAACCCTTCCCTATGTGATAGCAAACCTTTGGATCGATCTGCTCTCCGACAATTCCTCTGATGTCATACGATTTAAATAGTCCATCTGCTACTTCCATACTGAAAAGTTACCGGCATATCGCCTATTTGCAAGGACCTACTGTTTTTGTTCAAAAAAGTAAATTAATAAGCGTCACTCCATTGAACCCTGCATGTGCCCATACCGCAGGTGCCAGCCTTCCAGTTCTCTCGTATAGAAAGCTGAAAACAATCCCAACACCAAATAAAGCCGGGATAAGAAGCAATTGGAAATGCACGATTGAAAAAACACCTGAAGATATAACCATGGAAACCCAAATACACTTTGCACCGGTTAAATTCAATTTCTTGCGCAAAGCCCCATACAGAAGACCTCGAAAAAAAAGCTCTTCCGCTAATGGAGTAAAAATTCCCACAAACAAAATAAGAACTACAACACCCACAGGAGACGAAGGCCGATCGGTTAATTCTTCTGCGATTCTCTTGATATCTGCGATGTCTTTATCAAATATCCATAGGACAGGGTATGTTAATGCTGGAACCAGGAAAAATTGTGCAGCTATCCCAACTGATATGCCAAGGACCGCATCATTACGTTTCATTCTGAGAAGGAAATCGTTTACAACTCCACCGCCTCGATATGTCGCGGCAAATACGGCTGCAAGCAGCATTGACCCCTGAAGAGGGAAGTTAGCAACTGATACAAGCCACATCGGATATTCTGAGAAATCTTCATATCCACCAGCACCTTTTGCTAAAGCATAAGCAAATGCTGCGAGGAGATGCCCAAACAGAAGGCCTAAGAATACCTCCAGCAACCCCCATTTCCGCCAGTCATTCTCTATTCTTCCAGCTTTAGGAAATCCCTCTCCATCGAAATTTCCGTTTTCGCCACTATTTTTTATTCGTCTCACTAAAGAGATCGTAACGGCCCAAATTGAAACATGAATAGCTATTCGGAAGAAGAAGCTTATAACTTCTTGAATTACTTACCTAGGATTTGCCTCTAGACACTGATTCAACTGAAGATAATTCCACTACGATGTAAATATGAATGAGGAAACACCTCCAGCACCTCCAGATCCAAACCGTCAAGAGAGCAACCCTGACAGTGAAGAAAAACCCAATCCGTGGGGAAAGAGAATTGGCTACCTTCTCGCTATTGGGCTTTTAGTCGCGTTGTTTTATCCGAATATTTTCGGATCTGACAATGGAAACGAGATACCTTTTCAGGAGTTTCGAGAAAAAGTAACTTCTGGAGAAATAGCTGAAGCTGAGTTCAATAATAATAACGGGAAAATAAAAGCAACTACACTCAATGGCGAATCCATTAAGTCTTCTGGCCCCATCGAATTATCAAGCGAAGACGAGAACCTTTTCTTAGGAAATATCCCAGTATTTGAATTTCACACGCCCGGTTCAAACATATGGACAGGATTTATCATCCCCGTTCTGGGCCCACTTGCCCTTATCCTTCTATTTTTCTATTGGCTCCAGCGAAGAGCTCAAGGACAAATGGGAGGCATTATGTCTATTGGCCGGTCAAAAGCGAAGGCATACACCTCCGAAAGGCCTTCTACGACATTTGAGGACGTAGCCGGTTACGAAGGCGTGAAGCAAGAGATCGAGGAAGTCGTAGATTTCCTTCAGGATTCAGAGAAGTTCGCAGCAATCGGAGCGCGCATACCGAAGGGAGTTCTGCTAGTTGGGCCTCCAGGAACTGGAAAAACTCTTATCGCCAGAGCAGTAGCTGGTGAAGCTGGGGTTCCTTTCTTATCTGTTACCGGAAGCGATTTCATGGAGATGTTCGTCGGAGTTGGCGCTAGTCGGGTGAGAGACCTTTTCCAAACAGCTAGAAAGATGGGCAAGGCGATCATTTTCATTGACGAGATAGATTCGATAGGTAGAAAACGCGGAGCTGGCCTAGGGGGTGGACACGATGAACGAGAACAGACATTAAACCAGATGCTCGCCGAAATGGATGGCTTTGAAGAAACAGAAGGAATCGTAATGATGGCAGCTACAAATAGGCCAGACATTCTTGACCCTGCGTTACTGCGCCCCGGAAGGTTCGATAGGCAGGTAATTGTTTCCCTCCCTGAACTTGAAGACAGGAAAAAGATTCTCGATGTCCACGTTAAAGGCAAAAAAATGGAAGAAGGAACAGATTTAACTCTTCTTGCCCGTGGGACACCCGGAATGAGCGGAGCCGATCTAGCAAACCTCGTAAACGAAGCTGCTCTCATTGCTGTGCGCGAGGGCCAAGATTCAGTAACAAGCGATCATCTAGAAGGAGCACGTGACCGAGTTCTGATGGGGCAAACGCGTGAAGCAACTGTTTTGAACAAAGATGAACGAAAACGGGTTGCATACCATGAAAGCGGACATGCACTAGCAGCAGTTCTTCTCCCGAATGCAGACCCACTTCATAAAGTTTCTATTATCCCGAGAGGAATGGCCCTTGGTGTAACGATGACCCTCCCCGAAGAAGACCGCTATCTTCTGAAAAAAAGTTACGTAGAGGATGAACTAGTAAAAATGCTCGGAGGGCGAATCGCAGAAGAGGTCGTGTTTGGAGAGGTATCCAGCGGTGCTGCCGATGACCTTGCACGCGCCACAGAAATGGCCAGAAAAATGGTTCGAGAATGGGGAATGAGTGACCGTGTTGGCCCAATGGCATGGAGGTCCCATGAACAAGTTTTCTTGGGAGAGGATATGGGCCGCGGGCGGGACTATAGCGATGAGATGGCAAATCTAATCGATTCCGAGATCGAAGAGATTCTTCGCCATGCTGAGACTCGCTGCCGCAACCTAATAAACGAGAACAGAAAACAACTCGATAGTCTCGCGAATGCTCTTCTTGAACGGGAAACAATTGATTCTGAAGAAGTAAAGCAGCTCTTAAATAACGATGGGTTGGAATCTAATCAGGAAGCTGGAGATGCTGAACACCTCTCTGGACCAAAGAGCGCTGAAATACCTGCTCTTCAGAGCTACAGTAGCCCGACGGAATCTAACGAAACGACCTAAGAACACCACCCCTGCGAGACCTGATGCTATCTACCATCTTACTGGTCCTATCTCTCGGAAGTTTCGCAACTCTTGTTGCGTATCTAGTCAATAACCGTAGAGCCGACTCCCCTTCAGTTCCTAAGAGCTCTTTACCAGTTCAAATAGACCGTGAAGATTTCGAAGAACCTCACGGAAAGTGGCTACTTGTTTTTTTCTCCTCCGATACATGCAACTCTTGCAATAATGTTCGATCCCTCATCAACGACCTAACCGTTGACTCCTTCCACATCCAAGAAATAGAGTTCCCGAAAAGGAAGGACCTTCATCAGAGATACGAAATTAACTCCGTGCCCATTGTCCTTATCGCTAACGAGGAGGGTGTCGTCATATGGTCATTCGCAGGAGTTCCACCCTCTGACTTGATAAGTGATGTGGTTTCTTCTCTTTAGAAACATCAGTCTTTGATCTTTCTTGACAAACTATTAATGTCTGTGGATCTCTTTCTCATGCACTTCCTGTAATGGAATCTCTGGTTCGTTTACTGAAGAAATATCTGGAGTCGCTTTTGTCCAGTACCCACCTTGATCTGACCTGATATATCTCTCCATGATCACAGGCTCCGATGACACTATCCGGACTATAGAGTTCTTCGGGATTCCGAACTGTTCGAGATTAACCACTTTGCGAGATACAGCAGATATTTCGAAAGGAAGGGAAGCATAGACCTCACCTTCGCTATAAGCGAACAAGTTGACTTGAGTCAGCCGGTCATTGGAAGTATGGGATATAGCGATTAATTCATTACCTTCTGTAGAAATAAAGTTATACGAATTCGACACCACGTCAACTCCAAATCCTGCTCCTGTCATCTGCGGTAGGGAGGGATCAGAAAGAACAAAGCGTTCTGAAACGATAGGGGGTCCAGAAATTACACGAAGTGCAATCCAATGTGGGATCCCTTGCGGTATGCGAGAAGTTAAGTCATATGCATTTTGCGAAATATTTGTGGCATCCCCACCCCCAAGGACTACTGTTTCCGTATTTCCAGGGCTCACCTTGATACTTATTGGCTCTATGAAAGTTGCGCTTTCA
>JAQWQL010000094.1 GCA_029244605.1 Acidimicrobiales bacterium
ATGGTCTGCGCTTGCCTCAAGGCTGCCAAACGAAAATCTCAAAGCCTCAACGACTGTCACTTCAATCAACCCTCATCAAAAAACAATCTATTGCAGCAATGGCGAAGAATACGACTACGACGCTGTTATCTCAACGGTTCCCATGAATGAACTTCTTAAGTTGCTAACAGATAACACTATGTTCGAAGGTAAAAGTGAAGCTTTCCAGTGGTCAAGCACACATGTGATAGGAATTGGCTTGAAAGGAAACCCACCAGAAGAGCTAACACAGAAGTGTTGGATTTATTACCCAGAGATCGATGTTCCTTTCTACAGAGTGACCGTCTTTTCAAACTACGCACCAGCAAATGTTCCCTCGCCAGGAAAACAATGGTCATTGCTCTGCGAAATTTCAGAATCGGTAAAGAAACCAGTGGAACATTCGAAAGTAATGAAAGAAACTATCAGAGGCTTGAAAAGAGTGGGACTAATCGATAGCTCTGACCAAGTCATTAGTCGCTGGAAAACGTTCCTTCCCTATGGATACCCAACCCCATTCCTTGGACGAGATGAGTTGCTAGAAAGTATTGAACCCAACCTCCGATCCATGGGCATCTACTCACGCGGCCGTTTCGGAGGGTGGAAGTATGAAGTCTCAAATCAAGATCATTCACTAATGCAGGGTGTCGAAGCAGTCAATCGTATTCTTTTTCATGAGGATGAAATAACTTATTTCTCTCCCAAAAAGGTAAACGGCCGTTAAATTCTCATTGTTTTTAAGAGCCCAGCAAATGAGAATTCGTTCTACAAAACAGAGCTTCTAAGGGATTGCCACATAATCTCCGGATAGATCGATTATTTTCTAAATAAGGTGCAGCACTACGGTTCTTGCGCCCCACCCTACATCTTCTGATTTATTAGACACATTAACGAAAGGGACATAATGGCCCGTCAAGAACAGCTACAGTTACAACCGTTTGCTCGGGAAATACGCGAAGTCCCTGTGGCGGCAGAAATGTCTGAATCATTTCTTGCCTACTCCTTATCGGTCATTACAGCCCGAGCTATACCCGATATTCGAGATGGTTTGAAACCAGTTCAAAGGCGCATTCTGTATTCAATGCTTGGGATGGGCCTCAGACCAACAAACCCTCACAGGAAATGCGCTCGAGTCGTTGGAGATACGATGGGGAAATATCACCCACATGGGGATATGGCTATCTACGAAGCGTTAGTTCGCATGGGGCAAGAATTCTCCCGCATGGTGACCCTAGTTGACCCTCATGGGAATTTCGGATCTCTTGATGACCCTCCGGCTGCCTCGAGATACACCGAATGTCGATTGACTGATGCCGCTATGGAAATGGTCAGAGAAATCGAAGAAGATACTGTGGACTTTCGACCAACTTACGATGGAGAAAGCACTGAACCCATCTGCCTGCCAGGACTGATGCCGAACCTATTAGTCAATGGAACCACCGGAATAGCCGTCGGAATGGCAACAAATATGCCGACACATAACTTACGCGAAGTCTACGCCGCTATTGAACTTGTTATGAAGAAACGCCGGCCAAAGCCAACAATTAAGGAACTCCAAAACCTACTCCCAGGACCTGATTTCCCTTCAGGTGGAATCATTATCGACGATGACCTGCAAGAAGCATACAAAACTGGCAGGGGAAGTTTTCGCATCAGGGCAAAATACGAATTCGAGAAGATCACACGTTCACGACAAGGAATTGTCGTAACAGAACTCCCATATATGGTGGGGCCAGAAAAAGCAGTCAAACGCATCAACGAACTAGTCGTTTCAGAGAAACTCGAAGGGATCGTGGACGCGAAAAACCTCTCTGACAGAAAATCCGGCTTGCGTATACTCATAACCCTTAAACCGAATGTCAATCCCGAAGCTGTTTTGGGCGAACTATTCAAACAAACACCGCTTGAAGAATCGTTCGGAATTAACAACGTTGTACTTGTAGATGGAATTCCAGAAACCTTGGGAGTGTACGATCTCTGTAAACACTACGTAGATCACCGATTAAACGTCGTCGTTCGTAGAACGCAATTCCGTCTTGACAGAGCGCAAGAACGACTTCATATTGTCAAGGGGTTGATTGTCGCTCTTGACAATATTGACCGTGTCGTAGCGATTATTCGCGGTTCAGAGGATGCAGAGGAAGCAAAAGCAGCGCTTCGGAAAGAACTTAAACTCTCTGAAATTCAAGCTACTCACATCCTCGATATGCAGCTCAGACGATTAACCGCTCTAGAAATGCAAAAAATCCTTGACGAACAAGATGAACTGAAAGGGCGTATCTCTGAGTACAAGAAGATTCTTGGATCCGAGCAACGTCAACGAACCACCGTCTTGAAAGAACTCAAGGAAATTGTTGACATTTATGGTGTCGACAGAAGAACTGAAATTATACCGCTAGCAGATATACCAACATTCGATGATGTTCCGCTTGTAGATGAAAAAGAAATCCCTGACGAAGCGTGCATAGTTACATTGTCAACTTCCGGAAAGATTGGTAGGACCCCTATAGAGGGAAGTAAGCGAACTACACCAGGTCAGCATGACGTATTAGTGTCTTCCTCGCTAAGTAGCACACATAGTCCTGTATTCGCGATAACCACTGAAGGCCGAGCACTTAACATTCGATCTGTTGAGCTAGGTGAAGTTAAAGGGCGCAGCCGAGGACTTTCGACCACAAAAGTGTTTGCAACTGGGAAAGGTGAACAAGTTCTAACTGCTATCTCACCGGGAGAGGAAAACTTAGTCCTAGTAACAGCGAACGGTGTTGCAAAACGAATTTCGCCAGAAGAACTATCTGGGACAGCGAATGGAAAACCAGTGATCAAACTTAAACCCAACGATAAGCTCGCTGCCGCCTTTCCCTGCCCAGACGGAGTCGACATCATACTCGTTGCTTCCGACGCACAAACACTCCGGACATCTGTAGATAATATTAGCGTTCAAGGAAGAAACGCTGCGGGCGTCATTGGCATGAAACTCCGAGACGGAGTGAAGGTTGTTGGAGCTGGTGCTGCTTTAGGAGACGGGGCAGTAATAACGATCACCGACACTGGAAGCGCAAAAGCTACACCATTTGAGGAACTCACGACCAAAGGTAGAGGAGGAACAGGAATACGTATAACGAAATTCACAAAGGAAAAATCAATCTCTTTGGCGAAAGTAGTAGGGCCAGATGTTGTATTAGCAGTCATGGCCACGGACGAAGATCCTAAAAAAGCTGATCCAGTTCCTATCGACCTCCCGTTAGAACCTACGAAACGTGACCTTGTTAGTTCAAAAACAAGCCGGCGAATCCTTGATGTAGGGCCAGCGCGATGGTGAGAATTGTCATGCAATTATCCAATCTTCCAAAGGACTTTAGACACCCATGACAACAGCTACTACAGCAAACAAAAATAAAGTCAAATACGATGCTGATGCTATCCAAACACTCGAAGGATTAGAAGCTGTCAGGAAAAGACCCGGAATGTACATTGGGGGAACTGGAAGTGATGGACTGATGCATCTGCTCTGGGAGCTAATAGACAATGCAGTAGATGAAGCAGCAGCTGGGCACTGCGACAAAGTAGATGTCTTCCTTCACCGTGACGGGTCAATGGAAGTCCAAGACAATGGGCGAGGTATCCCTGTCGGGAAACATAAAAAACGTAACGTCTCAGCACTTGAAGTGGTCCTTACAGAGCTTCATGCTGGAGGAAAATTTGGAGGAGGAGCATATTCTGCCTCTGGAGGCCTTCATGGAGTAGGCGCATCAGTCGTCAATGCGCTTTCTTCAAAATTGGTTGCAGAAGTCGACCGTACAGGGAACACCCATCGTTTATGCTTCCAAGATCGCGTTGCAGGTCAATACAATTCAAATGGCAAATTCCGTGCTAGCCACACTTTAGCCAAGCCCAAGAAGACTAAAAAAACAGGCTCCCGTATTCGCTTTTGGCCTGATATGGAAATCTTTGACTCTGAAGCCCAAATAGACTTCGATCTAGTTTGCGAACGTGTAGCTCGAATATGCTTTATAGTCCCTGGCTTAAAAGTACGTGTAGAAGACAAACGAAACGGGAACAAAAACGAACCGTTCGAGTACGTCAGCAGAGGAGGGCTTTCAGACCTTGTTGAATCGTTAAGTCAAAGCTCACCAGTTTCGGACATCATTAAAATAAGTGGAATTGACAATTTTGAGGAAAAGGTTCCAGTCGATGGGAAAATGAATCTAGTGGAGAGAGAATGCACAGTTGAAGTAGCATTTCGCTGGGTTGAAGGATATGAGAGCAAGATAGTCTCATTCGTTAACACCATTCCTACATCTGAAGGTGGCACTCATCTTTCTGGTTTAGAAAGAGCTATGACACGCGCTGTGAACGACGTCTTGCTAGCCGGATCTAAAAAATTAGCGAAATTGGCGAAATCGGGGAATGACCGGGCATCTAAAGATGATGTTCAAGAAGGCCTGATAGCTGGGCTCAAAGTCACATTCCCTGAGCCGCAATTTCGCGGTCAGACTAAACAAGAGCTCGGTACGCCTGCGATACAGGGAATCGTATACGAAATTGTCAAACAAAGTTTGTCTGATTGGTTCGATGGCAACGGTAAAAAAACACATATCAACGCTGTCCGTGACAAGATATCAAATGCTGTTTTAAATAGAGTCGCGTCAAAAGAGGTCCTAGATGCAAAACGGAAAGCCGCCAGTTTAGGTAGTACTGGCATGCCAGACAAGCTTGCCGACTGTCGATCTCACGGAGAACATAGTGAACTCCTTATCGTAGAGGGAGATTCAGCAGCAGGCCCTGCGAAGGCAGGAAGAGATGCCGAGTATATGGCTATTCTTCCCCTCAGAGGCAAGGTTGTTAATGCGGGCAAAGCCACCATGAAGCAAGTGATAGACAATGCTGAAGCCCAAGCACTCATTACGGCTATTGGAGCGGGAAGCGGCAAAGATTTCAAAATAGAAGACGTTCGGTATGGAAGAATAATTATTCTGTGTGACGCTGATGTTGACGGAAGCCATATCCGTTGTCTTCTGTTAACTCTCATCTTTCATTACATGCGTCCATTATTAGAGCAAGGGCGAGTCTTTGCAGCTCTCCCCCCCTTGTATTCATCGAAGTGGCGTGGAGAAACCTATTACGCTTTCAGTGACACTGAGAAGGACTCTATAGCAAAGAAGATGAAAATTCCCCTTGACAAATGGGTTCGATTTAAGGGCCTTGGGGAAATGGACGTTGATGAGCTGGCGGAAACAACGCTCAACCCTGAGACGCGAATTCTTAAACGCCTTACGATGGATGATGCTAAACAGGCCGAGTTAGCGACGACAATGTTCGAGACCTTGATGGGGTCAGATGTTTCAAAAAGAAGAGCTTTTGTGCTCAAAGAAAGCGCCCTTTTCGACAGAGACGCTTTGGATGTCTAACACTGATTGTTAATAACCGGGCTTCCATACCATCACGATAAGCATAACTGTTAGCGACAAGTGTAGAACTGCTGTCAGAAACGGGTGGTACTTCTGCAAGTCGGGAAGAGTGAGAAACGGTGGTTTATATAAAATCGTTGCCGCAGCAAGCGAAGTTAGCCAGAAGATCCCAGCGAAGGTAAGCCAAAGCTGCGAGAAGTCGTAGACATCATCTGACATTCCTACAAGAGCTCCACCGAATACTCCACTGAGGAGAAGCGAAGGCGCCATCAAAGTCCCCAAGGTCGTTAAAGTAACTTGAGGGTCATCAGTCGATTTCTTATATTTCGACGTTACGACTTGAGCGAAAAAAGCCGACCCCGTTCCAAGGATGACTGAAAATAAATGAAGGAATAGAACAAGATTGTATGTGTCACTATTGATTGCTGCGAATGTCATTTGAGTTAATTCTGATTTAGTTCGTTTCAATCCTTACGTTAGTGGACTAAATGGAAAACAAATACTTCCTTAGGCTTGTAAGAGCGAAGAAAGATTGAAAGTTTTTCTTTTGTAACCTTTGGCACACCTATCTGATAAACATAGGGAATGAATAATGGGGCTGAAACAATGAGCGAGAACCTTCCACCGTATCTTTCTCCATCAAGTTCGAGCTTATTTGATCAATGCGCTATGAAGTGGAAATTCCGCTATGTGGATCGGCTCCCTGACCCTCCTGGAGAAGCGGCGCTTGTGGGAACTTTTGCCCATGAAGTTCTAGAGTTTCTCCTGCAAGAACCACCTCAGAAAAGAACGAAAGAAAGAGCGAAAGAACTAGCTGGAATCATTTGGCCGAAGATTGAAAACGGTGTCGATTTCTTAGCTCTAACACTAGGGGATGATGGAGTCCGTAATTTCAAATGGAAGAGTTGGAATGCTATTGAAGGACTCTGGAAGCTAGAGAATCCTAGTGAAGTGGAAGTTCAGGATACAGAACGAGACGTCCGTGTCGAGCTAGAAGGCGTTCCCTTTCGAGGTGTAGTCGACCGGATAGATAAAGAAGAGCAGGCGGTAATAGTCGCAGATTACAAATCGGGGAAAGCTCCAAAGAAAAGATTTGCGGGAGACAAGATACGTCAGGTTCTTCTGTATGCCGCAGCTATTCGCGAAGCAGACGGAGAATTACCTAGTAAAGCTCGTCTGTTGTTCTTAGGTCAGGAAACTATAGAAACAGAAGTCTCCGAAGAAACCCTCAAAGAACCACTCGAAAGACTCAGAAACACATGGGATCAACTCAACGTTGCGTGTACATCCAACATATTCCCTGCAACCACTGGACCACTGTGTGCGTGGTGTCCTTTCGTAACCCACTGCCCTGACGGAGAACAAGAAGTTCGCCAGCGGTTTAAAGGTAATCGTGTCCGCAATGATGCGCCGGCACTAGAAGCTCTCAGTTTAATCTGATTGCCAACCATCCAATTTGTGCACAGGCAATGCAGAAAGAATACTGTACGCGATGCCAGAACTACCTGAAGTTGAATCAATCCGTCAACAACTTGAACCATGGCTAGTTGGACGTCAAATTATCGCTGCAGGGAATTACCCATCGGCAAAATTCTCTCCGGCGATAGAAACAATCGGGATGGAAATTGAATATGTCAATCGGCGCGGGAAATACCTTTTGCTGGGATTAGATGACGGAAGAGAGATGGTGATCCACTTAGGAATGACTGGCCAGCTCTTCCCTATTGAGAGTCCCACTGACCCGTATTTACGTGCATGGTGGGAAATGGATGATCAGCGGATTCTTGGATT
>JAQWQL010000103.1 GCA_029244605.1 Acidimicrobiales bacterium
AGGGTGTCCTTCCCATTCTCCGAAGTTACATTCAATCCACCTTTCATCTATCTCCGGCTCCATTCCGAAAGCTTCTGCTGTCTTTCGCGCCCTCTTTAGCGGGCTTGATATGATGCGGTCCACTCCCCCTACAGAAGAAGCTTCTGCGCGTAATGGACTTGCTATGATTCGGTTCTCCCCTATAGAAGCTGCTGCGCGTTTCGCTTGCTCTTCACCCACATCGTTAAGAGGTTCATCTGTACGTCCTTGGAAAAGTGACCTTGCATTATAGTCCGTTTCCCCATGACGGAGAAGTGTCAATATCCCCATAAGTTACTCTTTCCGGGCCATATTCGTTCTTTTGATATGCCCCTTGGTTATGAACAAAGTTCGTTCATCTTTTCCGAAGAGCTTATATGTTTTTACTGAGTAAGCTATAGCGCTCAACCCAATAACTTCCATCAGAACTAGGATGGGGACTGTTTCCCATTCGGGAGTTCCCATATTTTGAATGTCGAATCCAGAGATCGGCCACCAAAACATCGAAGTCCGGGTCCATGCTCTGTCTAGGACAAGATAAAAAAACATTCCTATCGGTAAACCTAACCATTTCCGTTGCCGGAGACGCTTTCCCATGAAAGCTAGCATCACGATGGCCATAAGAGTAACTGGGCTCACTAGTGTATGTAATATCCACGGACCACCGATGAACATCTCTATTGTCGGCAACACTGCGCCGAGGATAACCAAGCGATAGTCAATGACAGGGCTTACGAAAACTTTAGCTACGATGAGAAAAGAGAGCCCTGCGAACCAAAGAAACATTTTTAACGAACAAGAATGCAGCCGCATTCTTCACAATTAATGAGTTCATCTGCAGGCAGCTTCTTCAACCGATCGACTTCTACGGCTGGTAAGTCAAGATGGCATCCCTTGCATGTCCTTCCAGAGAGTTGGGCCACGGCGATGCTTCCCGGTCGGGATCGAATTTTCTCATATATTTCGATAAGGTCGGGAGAAATATCCTCGGTCATTCCGGAACGTTCTTCTGCAACGTTTTCGATTTGCTCATCTATGTTCTCTTCGTTGTTCTTTAAAGTCGCTTGTAGCTGATTTCGTTGTTCAGTGTTCGATTGTTCTTCTATGAGAAGCGAATCCCACAGAGTCTTAAGAGGTTCAAGCTGTTCCATGACCATAATAATTTGGTCTTCAACCAGACGTTTTCGCTCCTGCAAACCAGCTATGTCCCCTTGTATCGCTTGCAGATCTTTAATAGCGGAGACTTCCCCACTGTATAGATTTGCCTCTTGTTCCATAACGCGCTCATCAATCGCATTAACTTCATCTTCAAGACGTTGCTGATCTTCCTCTTTTGATGATAGCTCTTTGGAAACTAGATCTTTCTTTTTCTGTAGATGAGACGATTCTTCTTCTAGGTTTGCAATGCTTTCTCGTTCCGCCAGAGTATTCTTCTGGTGGCGTAAGGCTGCAATGGATTTGTCGAGCTCTTGGATTTCCAATAGCTGATCTAACGATTCTGGGGATGCGGAACTCATCTCAGACGATCTTAATCACCTTCTTCTCCATTAGATAAATTATCGGAGTTTTCTTCTGCCTCAGGATCCTCCGTTTCGTCTGGAGGGCTTTCGCCATCGGGGTCTTCTTCTTCTTCTGGCGGCGGGTCTCCACAATAAACAGTTACTCTGACAGCTTCATCATCGAGGTAGTCATATTCATAGTCACATTCTTCGAACCCTTCTGGGAGTTCATCTTCACAAGCATCTATTTCCTCATCACTGAGATAATCTAAGGAAATTTGACCAGGGCATGGGTCTGTACCTTCTTCTGGGTCTCCCTCTATTCGGAGATAATCGCCTTCTTGAGCAAAGCGTGGACAATATGGGAATGATCTCTCTGGTAAATTCTCGTGATATTTAGCATTAAAAAGCCCCCACGCTACTGCAGGGAAAGACCCACCTGTGACATTACCGAATGGTGTTATACCGCGCATTGTAATTTTTTCGTCTGGATTACCCATCCATACTGCTGTTGAGAGGTACGGGGTGTACCCAACGAACCAAGCATCTTCAAAATTTTCGGTCGTTCCCGTTTTCCCAGCAGCCTGTTGCGACCCCATTTGATTCCCCGCCCGTGTTCCAGTTCCAGAAAGAACGTTTTCGCGAAGGACCTCTGTAGTCCAGCAGGCAATATTTTCAGTTATGACTCGCTCTGGTTGGAAGCGGTCATCGTTAATATGGTCATAAATAGAGATCCATTCCTCCCCTTCTAACCGTTCTATCCTTTCGATAAAGTAAGGTTCTCTGCGAACCCCACCCGTCGCTAAGGTTGCATAGGCTGTAGCCATCTCCATTGGGCTAACTTCCTCTACACCCAATGGGAGAGAGATTACTGGATCCAGTTCACTTTTAACTCCTAAAAGTCGTGCAGTATCTATTACGTTTGTAACTCCAACTATTTGGCCAAGTTTTAAGAACCCGCAGTTGGAAGACCTAAGCGTGAGATCCTTGATTTCAGCTATTTCTCCTTCATCATTAGCGAAGTTATTAGCCTCATAAATCCCGTCTGGCTCTGTTTCTTCTGGGAATTCGCAAGGGCCTTCACCGTTTACCTTGTCATTCGTTTGGATACCTCTTCGAAGTGCTGCTGTGATAACAAATGTCTTGAACGACGATCCAGGTTGTCGCCGGCCTTGAGTGGCTAAATTGAATTGGCTTTCTGCATCGAAGCTTTCCCCTCCGATCATCGCACGGACTGCTCCGGTATCAGGTTCGACTGAAGCGACGCCAATCGTAAAAGTAGGGTCAACCTGCCATCGAACTTTGAGTACTTCATCCCGGGCATCCATGGCCATAGTTTGAACTGCCGGGTCAAACGTCGTATATACGCGTATTCCTCCATTGATCCCAAGGAGGTCTTCGAGTCGTGACTCTAAGCCCCCACCTAAAAATACGGGGTCGTCCAGAAGTATCCGCCGCACTTCTGCGACAAAGAAATCATCAGCAGAGGGCAACGAAGGTTGATTTCTTTCGGTTGGAAGCGGAGACTGAGCATATTCTTGTGCTTCTTCTTCAGTGAAAAAGCCAAGTTCGGCTAGGCGATCGAGGACAATACCTCGCTGATATTTTGCAATTTGGGGGTTTACTGTTGGGTCATTAACACTTGGATTGCTTATTAGTGACGCGAGCAAGGCTGCTTCCGGCCATCCAATTCCCTCGTCGAGCGCTAAGGTAATTTCCTCTGGCGATTTATTTGCGAGGTCGATCCCAAAGTAGACCTCAGCAGCAGCTTTTACTCCATATGCAGTGCTACCAAAAAATACGGTATTGAGATAGATTTCATATATTTCATCTTTCGAGAGCTGATCTTCGAGCCTCACAGCTAAAGCAGCTTCTTGAACCTTTCGTTCAACTGTTTGTTCAGCGCTTAAAACAAGATTCTTTATCAACTGCTGCGTGATTGTTGAACCCCCCTGGCTAATTCCTCCTGCGTCAACGTTTTCGATCAAGGCTCTACTTGTGGCCTTGAGATCTATCCCTTGGTGGGCATAAAAATTTGAATCTTCAATAGCTAGAATTGCCTGCTGTATTTCAACAGGTATTTGGTCTAGGAGAATCGGAGAACGATTTTCATCGAAGAATGTTGCCATAAGCTCTCCATTCCGATCGTAAACAAGTGACCGGGTTCCTGTGCTTGCTAGGCCGACAGGACTATGTGACCATTCTCCCGAAGTCGCTATGTCCCCAACGTGAGGAGCACTCAGGATTCCGACAATTCCAACAACGAATCCAGCTAGTACCAGCACGATGGCTAAACGGAAGAGGGCGCTTAATCTTCTCATATCTATTCAAAAGTAGCGCTTCGCGGGTGCTTGAGGGGGTCACTTCGCTTTGTCTTAGTAAGTCCCACCTAGTTTTGTGTGATCCCACGTTGCTATATGTTCAGCTTTTATGATTACCACCGTGCGCTTAGTCGACATAGATTCAGCGGCTTCATCAAGCATTTCTCCTGGGATTTCAGGGTTGTTTCTTTCCATGACTCCTCGAGCATACAAGTGCACTGTTGCAGGATCTGAATGAAGTTCTGCAGTCCCATTGATTTGAACACCACGTAGCTTTTCATAGACAAGTCCATCTTCTAGAAGGCAGCTTATTCGTGGATCCCGTTCTAAGTTTTTTATTTTTTGCGATTTCGTAAAGGTTTCAAAGACGACATCACCCTCGACTATGTCAAACCACAAAGTAGAAAGGTGGGGGGTTCCATCTCGATTGATAGTCGCTACCTGAAGGCTTTTTTGTTCAGTAATGAACTGCTCCAGCTCTTCTTTGGACATTCGAATTTGATCTCTTCTGCTGGGCATCTCCCAATCATAGATCCTTTCTTGCAGGAACCTGAGCTGTAAAGAATTTTGCTGATAGTCAGAGGTTTGCTGTTACTAAATTGAAGAGAGGTAACCTTGGACAATGGGTACAGATGACCTTCTTGAGCTCTTTCGCCGAATCGCAGAGGAAATACGATCTAATTTAGATGACTTAGATAATTGGGGATTATCCGGAGGGCATTCTGGGCAGTATGTTCATGATGTAATCGCTGACGAAGTAGCTATCCCCCTCCTTCTAGATGCCGGTTTAGGTGTAATAAGCGAAGAATCTGAAAGTCAAGGCCTAGACCGTCCCATAGTCGCGATTGTTGACCCAATTGATGGCTCAACAAATGCTTCTTTAGGCATTCCATGGTTTGCGACTAGTCTTTGTGCAGTTGACTCTCAAGGGTTGCTAGCGTCATTAGTATGCAACCAAGCCACTGGAACGACTTACATAGCAGCTAGGGGTTTAGGAGCCGAGTTAGACGGGAATCCCATTAGTCCCTCTTCGACAAGCAGGGTTGAAGATTCGATATTGGTCGTGAATGGGCTACCCCCCGATTATTTCGGATGGAAACAATACCGATGTTTGGGGTCTGCTGCGCTCGACCTTTGCAGCGTTGCTGATGGAACCTTTGATGGTTTCGCAGATTTTAGTTCTGGGCTAGCACTCTGGGATTATGCTGGTGCGGCTCTGATCTGCCTTGAGTCTGGGGTTGTTATAAGTGAAACAAATGGTACAAAATTGGACTTTGAAGACCTCCTGCGGTCGCCATCCTCGAGAATTAATCTCATAGCAGCAGGAACCCCATCCCTCCACGAAAATTTAAACGGCAACGTTGATGTTTAAATTCTCCGCTTTTTGTGGATACTATAAGACCCTTAGGGCGCATAGCTCAGTTGGCTAGAGCATCTCGTTTACACCGAGAGGGTCGGGGGTTCAAGTCCCTCTGCGCCCACCATTGATGAAGAGGACCATGGCGCGGTTAAGCCATGGCTTGTTCAATCAAATTCTTGATCAAAGTGATTCAGCAAACCCTTTAATGTCTCGTTGGGTTGCCCTATACACGTCTGGCATAGCATCTAAAAATAGGCAATCTCCTGCATGGCAAGTTCCGTTAACTGTTCTACTGACTGCACTAACTCCCGCCCTCACGAGCTTTCGGTAAAAGACGAGGCCTTCATCCCGAAGAGGGTCGAGCTCATTGACTGAGATTACAAATGGGGGCAGCCCCTCAAGATCGCTGATTTCAGCATGGTACGGCCAAGCGAGCGGATTTGTAGCGTTGCTCCCATCAGGGTCATAGGGAACTGATATCGTAGCCATCTGCTGACCAACATTAAGTAAATAGTTATCATTTTCAACTAGTGACAATAAATCTTCCGGTGGGTCATGGTACATATTCGATATATATGGGCATTGAGAGTACACCCCTGCAATCCCGTCGAGCCATCCTTCTTGTTTCGCTTTTAATGCGGTCGCTATCGATAGATTCCCGCCCCCTGACTCCCCAGATATAACAATTTTTGAAATACCGAGTACTTCCGAGTTCTCGAGAGCCCACTGTGTGGCAGATGCGCAATCGTTTAGACCTGCAGGGAAGGGGTACGGGCCTAAGACTCCTCCTCCATTTCGAAATTCTACGCCGATTACGACTAAGCCAGTAGCTGCAAGTTCATTACGCCATCTCTCATAGCCAACGTTCGAAGCTTGAAGCATCACCATGCCACCCCCATGAGTGTGAATTATCCCTGGGATTGGACCTTCAACATCGGTGGGTTTGTGAATGTAGAGGTTAATGTCATTACCATCAACACCTTGAATGACCTCTGTATATGACATGACGTTTTCAGCTTTTGGTGTTGCACTAGTAAGAGCAGCACCAAGTTCATTGAATCCAGCTTCAGATTCAATACAAAGTTCGAGAATGTCTTCTAACGGTGATAACCGGGTTACTGGGGATTGCTCTGGGGCGACATCAAGACCTATGACACCCATAGCGGCAACCATACGCGGGTCTGCCCTTGGGTCATCTTTAATATCCATATCCGGATTACCCAGCCGGCCAGGAAGATTTGCGCTCATTTCAACTCCTCTTTCTCTATCACCGCAATAGTACCAATGGAGCAGAGTAAGACGAAATTAGCTGAAACGTTAATTGTGAGATAAAGAGCTACAGAAGGTCTATGCAATTTAAATCATCGATTGCCGCTATATTGCGTTTCACCATCTCGGTTATCCATGCTGCGCTTCTCTCATTACCTGCATCCATCGATCCCGCGACCATACTAGCGAACGCCCAGAGATAGAGGACCGAGTGCCGGTAATCCTCCCATGCTTCCTCAATTGAGTAGCCTGAAATCCCTTGATCATTAATTTTTGCAACGTAACGGGCTATAAGGTCGTGTTCATGGGTACGGCGCACTTTGGTTTGTGTGCTCTGGCTCATCAAATATGCGACATCTACCATTCCTCTTCCTCGTAGGGGAACTCCCCAATCGGCAAAGACTATAGGGTGCTGTTCAGGTCTTTGGCCGAAAAATAGATTATCTAGACGAAAGTCTCCGTGGATGATAGTGATTGGGCCGCTATCTAACCGGCCCTGCAATATTGGGAGAGTGCTAAAAAATCTATCCTTTACTTTAAGAAATTTTGATGGCAGATATTGGTCGAATTTCTCGACAGTTGGGTCCCAACTAGCTTTTGCCCCTTCGACCATATTGAGCGCATTCTGAGAGTTGGAAAAACGTGGCAACCAGTCATAGTTCCTATTTTGTACTTGCCCCCAAAAACTCCCATGCAACTTTGCCAACTCATCTATCCCAAGAGATGTCTCTTCTATTGTCGCTCCAATAACTTGATCGCCGAGCCTGTATTGAGAAAGATCCTCGAGGATGATAACGAAATTTGATTTGTCTTCGATATCTGCCAAATATACTTTCGGACTGGATGATGGGCTTCGAGGCACTATTTCCGGGTAACTTCGCACTTCGCGGTGATACACGCCGAAATCTTCAGCTATCTGCCTATTGATCTCATTGGTTGTAGGGAATTTGACTACTAGCGACTGTGGGGCATCTTTAGTCGAGTCGCTATAGGTGATTGAAAGAAATTCTATTTCGCTTACCATTCCTCCACGTTCACCTATTGGGGTTCGCCCTATATCAATCACTTCCACTGAAGGAGGGAGAATATCGTTGTTCTGAAGAACAGCTGTCAACCATGTCTTGGTAATCTCGCTGGGTGATTTGGGCAGTGGTCGTATAGAGCTAGACAAATGCTCTTATAAGAGATCCAGACAGTTCAGGTCTTCTATCGCAGCAACGTTGCGTTTCACCATTTCTGTCATCCAAGCGTTCCCTCGATCGTTTGTTTGATCCATGGATCCAGCTACGAGGGTAGCGAAGCACCATTGATATAGCACCGCTATTCGATAGTCTTCCCAAGCTTCGTCAAATGAGTATCCTGTTACTCCTTGGGCTTGCAAAGCATCGAGGTATCGTTGGATAAGTTCTTTTTCATGTGCACGGCGCACTTCCATTTTTGTACTTTGGGCAAGTAAGAACGCTACTTCCACAGGTCCTCGCCCTCTTACGGGGCCTTGCCAGTCAATGAAGGTCATTTTGTGATGGTGAGGCTCCTTTCCGAAAAATAAGTTATCGAGACGGAAGTCTCCATGAAGGGCCGTAACCGGATCTGTATCTAAGTGATTTTGGAGTTCGGGGAGGGCTTTAAAGTAGTCGTCCTTAATGCCGCGAATCCACTGTGGCATGTGTTCATCAAAATTCTCAGCTGCTAATTCCCAACTAGCTTGAGACCCTTCATGCATGTTGGTGGCATTCCATGAATTAGAAAAACGCGGCATCCATTCAAACTCTTCCGAGTCAACTTTCCCCCAAAATGTTCCGTGTAGCTTCGCTAATTCTTCAAGGGCGAGTCCAGATTCCTCAAACGTTGCCCCTTCGACTTGGTCCCCCACCCGGTAATCAGAAAGGTCTTCAAGGATGATGACGAAATCAACATCTCCTTCAATGTCTGCGAGGTGAACTTTCGGGCTCGCTGCGGGGCTTTGGGGAACAATCTCTTGGTAGCTTCGAACTTCACGTTGATAAACTTTGAAGTTTATTGCTATATCGCGATTCACCTCATTTAATGTAGGGAACTTTGCTACGAGGGTCGATGGGGCGTCTTGATAGTCGCCGCTATATGTGAGAGAGAGTAGAGCTAGTTCACTTAACATTCCAGCCCCTTCACCAAGTTGGGTACGACTTACTTCTGTAACTTCAGCTGAGGCTGGAAGCGAACCACTGTTGTGTAAAACTGTTGTCATCCATTCCGCGGTTATCTCATTTGGTGATTTCGGTAGTGGTTTCATTCGTTCCCTTTCACTATTCGGCCTATTACAGTGCACAAATTCCTCAATAGCAAAACTTGTTTTGGGGTATCTCTGGCAATATTGTAAACTGACTTCCGATATTGTTAATAGAAGATTCTATAAACATCAAGGGGGTTCCTTATGGAACTTAAACTGAGTGGGTTACGAGTCATTGTTCCGGCGTCTACGAAAGGAATTATGCGGCGAGTCGTTGAGCAACTAATTGATGAGGGCTGCGATGTTGCTATTTGTTCACGATCGGAAGACTCAGTGGCCAGAGCTTTACGCGAGCTTTCCGGTGGTCGAGGAAAAGCGATAGGTCGAGCTTGTGATGTACTAGATAAGGAAGACTATGAGTCTTGGATCGAGGAAATGGTCGCCCAAATGGGCGGTGTCGATATTTTCATACCAGGCGTGAGTGCTGGCGGTGGATCTGACAGCGAAAGGAACTGGTGGAAGAACTTTGAGGTGGATGTGCTCTCAACAGTTCGCGGCTGCGAGACAGTTATTCCCCACATGCAAGCTGGTGGCGGAGGCGCTATCACTTTTATAACGACAACAGCCGCTGTTGAAACTTTCGGGGGACCACAAGCATACAACGCTATGAAAGGGTCCTTGCTCGTATACGCGAAGCAACTTTCCCAAGATGTAGGGAAAGACAAGATCCGAGTTAATTGCGTTTCTCCTGGGCCTATCTACTTTGAAGGCGGTTCATGGGAAATGTTGAAGGACACTATGTCAAAATGGTTCTCAAAAATAGAACGTGACCATCCTGGAGGACGTCTCGGAACTCCAGAAGAGGTAGCCAACTGTATCGTTTTCATTTCCAGCCCAGCTGCAAGTTGGGTCTCAGGCACGAACCTGATGGTCGATGGTGGTTTCACGAAACGCGTTCAATTCTGATCGGATCAAAGTATGGACATCATCCGTAAACAAACTGTCAAAAGAAGCGATCCTGAAAAGCACCCTGGAGGTACGCCTTTAGCAAAAGCTCCCAGAATAGACCTTGGAACAGAGATCATTTCTAAGGAGCGGTATACCTCTGTTGAATTCATGCAACTTGAATGGGACAAGATTTGGACGAAAACGTGGCTATTGGGTTGTCGCGAAGATCAGATACCAGAGCCTGGTGACTTTATCTGTACAAATATAGGGACAGAGTCGGTTATTCTAGTTCGACAAAAAAACAATGAAATTAAAGCATTTCACAACGTTTGCATGCATCGAGGAAACCGGCTAGCTGATGAAGGCTTATGGCACGCCGAAAGTTTTGTTTGTGGTTACCACGGATGGGAATATGGTTCCGACGGAACTTTCGTTGATATTCCTGACTTAGATACATTCCAGCAAGGGAAACCGCCTTGTAGCGGGCTCGCTGAACTTCCATGCGACACCTGGGTAAGTTTTGTCTGGTTTAGTCTCAATACGGAGGTTGAACCCCTCGAAGAATATATTGGCGACCTCGTCGGCCATTTTGAACCGTATCATTT
This sequence comes from Acidimicrobiales bacterium, assembly GCA_029244605.1. Taxonomy (GTDB): domain Bacteria; phylum Actinomycetota; class Acidimicrobiia; order Acidimicrobiales; family UBA8592; genus UBA8592. The sequence goes on from JAQWQL010000103.1 coordinate 10,227, forward strand.
TGAGCGTATGGCAATGACCCGATGGGTCACAGCAGAGTGGAATTGCAACTGGAAAGCCGCAGTTGACGCGTTCGCTGAGGCCTACCATACTGCCACGACGCATCCACAGCTGAAATGGTACCTAGATGATTTCGACATTCAGATTGACCTGTACGACAAGCACAGTCGTTATCTCATTGCATTTGGGTTACTAAGCCCACGAGTTGAATCGGTTGGTGAAATTCCACCACCGTTGAAGTTCTTATTATCGGATGCTGGTATTGATCCAGCGTCTTATGAAGGGCCGATCAATGGGATTCGCGAAGCAGTACAGAAACAGAAACGTGCTACACAGAAGGAACAGGGCAAAGATTTTTCAGAACTACATGATGACCAGTTGACTGATGACTATAACTACTTAGTTTTTCCTGGAGTAACGTTCAATACGCATTCTGATGATTTGATGCTATATCGGCACCGGCCGCATCCAAGCGACCCAAATAAGTGCCTATTCGATGTTTGGATGTTTGAGCTAATCCCCGAAGGTGAAGAATGGCCGGAACTCCCTAAACACGATTTCCGTCCTGAAGGAAGCACAAGATCTCTTGGCCTAGTCATCGACCAAGATGCAGCCAATCTTGCTTCTGTCCAAGCCGGAATGAACAGCGCTGGCTACCCGGGCCTTTGGCTATCAGATCAAGAAATTCGGCTTCGGCATTTCCATAACACGATTACTGACTTCATTGAGAGCTAAAGACATGCCGCCTAAGCCCCCTTCTTATCATTTCTAGTACTTGTTCTATCTCAGTTTAGAATCTGTTTGTTTTCTATGTCCTCAAGAAGCGTAGCTATATAGCGTTGATCAGGGTTCTCTTCTTCTGTCTCATGATCTTTGAAGAGTTTCCACCACCAGCGTTTGGAGGCTTCAGATTTTCTTGCTTCGTTTACTGGCAACTGAAGACGATTCCACAGTGAAACGATACCCACAATGGTCGCAGCTGCGCCTAAACCTATAATCGCCCAACCCCAGACAGGTATCTCAATCAACGCTTTCCTTCTTTCATCCCCTTACTTTACAATCTTTGATCGCGGGTTTCTGTGTATTTCCTGATGACGCTTTCGAGCTTACGCTAAGGAGAATTCCCAATCCACTCGGATAACTATGCCTGTACAGGGCATTTAGGGGACTTGGTAGCTTCCGCTTCTCCAGATACACTAGATTATGAGCCAAATCGGAGATAGCGCCGTTAACCAAGAGACAAAAACAGCTAAACCGTTAGATTCTTCATGGCGCTACACCGAACTCTGGCCGAAAGCGAAGAGGAAAGCCAGAGGCCTGAGCTTTACGAAGATGTTCGCTCTTCCTGTGGTCTTCGGTATTTTCGCAATAGTTGCGATCATGCTGGTTATATGGGCGATCGATATCGTAGTTTAATCTCCTTCGATTTCTTTATTTTCTGGAACCCCTCTCCTTAGATATTGGCATAGTGTGTTCTTAATGTTTGAGAAACCACAAATTGCGCCTCCATCAGAAGTTGATAGAGAGCTGTTCGACAGGATGAAGACAATTCCTCCTTACAATTTTGACAGTTACGGAGAAGGGCTCTGCCGAAGACGTATTCGTTTAATCAAAGAAACTGAGAATATGACTGTCGGGGAACTTGAAGACGATTTTCATCATTTCCGGGTCGAGTTAACCCATGATATGACCAAAGTTCTTGCTGTTTCAGGTTCGATACTTCGAGCTCCTTGGTCCACATGCTCCGAGGCTAATTCGCCACTGCAAAGTATTGTCGGAAGCCCACTCTCTCCAGATTCGACCTCAATCGGAAATTACGCTGTCCCAACAAGCAATTGCACTCATCTGTTTGATTTAACTGGCTTGGTTATCTCTCACTCCGTGCAAGAGATCCCGATTCGCCAGTATGACTTGATGGTGACTGACCCGGTAGATGATGAACAAGAACTTTGCCTGTGGAGAGATGGCGAGTTATTTCTTGACTGGACTATCCGAGAAGGCGTCATTATCTCTCCAGCGGATTGGGAAGGGGTGTCATTGATAGGGAAATTTATCGCTTGGTCTAAGGACAACCTTGACCCTCATACTGCTGAAGCTGCTATTGCTTTACGGAGAATGACCCATATTTCAACTGGGCACGGAATAAATCTTGACAAGTTAGATAGCGGAGTTGAGCACACTGATGGGCCGATTGGTAGATGCTATACCTACTCTAACGAAGTCCTTATCCGTGCAAAGCGGATGAAAGGGACCGTTCGGGATTTCAGGAAGGAAGAACATGCGTCCCTCATGCTCTCGGATATGAAAGCGAGAGGGAAAGGCGAGTTGTAGGTTTTTGAGATTCTACGCTTTCGATGCTCCAATAATTTCTTGGCCAAATTCTTCGAGCCGTTCAAATCCACCTGGCCCCGCAAAGAAGAACGCTGGAACCATTATCCTTCCGACTCCCGCGCTGCGAAGTCGTTCAACCCCTTCAGCATGATCTTCACCTGGGAGAGCAGCGTAGTGAGCATGGATTTCAATCTCAGAGGGATCGCGATCAAATTCTTCAGCTGATCGACGTACCTGTTGGATCAAGTTTTGTAACTCTTCGAAATCACCGGTTCCTGGATAGTACCCATCAGCGAGTTTTGCAGCTCTCGTCACTGCTGCAGGAGTATCACCACCGACGAGGATGGGGATACGTTTTTGAACGGGTCTAGGCGTGCACGTGACGGGTTCGAAATCTACAAAATCTCCATGAAACTCGACATCAGTTCCTCCCCAAAGTGCCCGTAAGGCGTGGACATACTCATCGGTTCTAGCTCCTCTTCGCCCCCAAGGAACACCGAGAGCTTCGAATTCTTCCTTAAGCCACCCAACGCCAATTCCTAGTTCCACTCTCCCACCTGAGAGATAATCGAGAGAAGAAATCTCTTTCGCCAAGATTAATGGATTACGTTGTGGAAGGATTAGGATGCAAGTTCCTAGTCGAAGAGTAGGGGCGATTGCAGCAACATATGCGAGCCAAATTAGTGGGTCATGGATCATTGTGTCTTTTGTTGCTG
>JAQWQL010000106.1 GCA_029244605.1 Acidimicrobiales bacterium
TTGCAGCAGGAGCAATTGCTACTTTGAATCAAAAAAAATCTGCATCTACTGGTGCGTCTGAGACCCCACCGCAATCAGTTAAAGAGAGTTCCTCTGTCAAGCCATCAACTATTGTCAAAAGTGAATTTGAGAAAACAGGTAGGAATGAGCCTTGCCCATGCGAGTCAGGTAAAAAGTTTAAACAGTGCCACGGGAAGTAATCCAAGTACTATTAGTCCTATAGAACTAGTATCTCCCAGCTCAATTGCATATGTCCGAAACTAACAACGAACTGCGTACCCTAAGGCAAAGACTACAAGACGCTGAAACCTACCTAAGATTAGATGATCTACGTGACCGTAAAGTAGAACTAGAGGACATCGTCGCACAGCCCGATCTTTGGGATGATATAGATAGAGCGAAGAAAGTGAGCCAAGAGTTAGCTGAAATAACCGAAGATATTAACCTTTATAATGTCTTAACTAGCCAGCTGGAAGAAGCTGAAACTTTTCTCGAACTTCTAGAAGAAGAGCCCGACCCTGGCCTTAAAGAAGAGTCAGGTACCTTGCTTCTATCTGTCGCAGCAACACTTGATGAATTAGAGATGCGATCGCTTTTTACGGGAGAACACGACGAAAGTGATGCTGTGTGCCACATACAATCTGGCGAAGGTGGAACTGAAGCCCAGGATTGGGCTGAGATGTTATTTCGAATGTATCAAAGATGGTCTGAACATCAAGGTCTTACCATGGAAACAACTTCAGTCTCAGTTGGGACAGAGGCTGGCATTTCTTCTGCAGAATTCATCATTCGCGGGCGCCGCGCCTATGGAAAGCTTCAATCAGAACACGGCGTCCACCGTCTTGTACGAATATCACCGTTTAACAAACAGGCTAACCGCCACACGTCGTTTGCTTCCATGCATGTCGTCCCGTTCTTTGAAGAAGTTTCAGATGAGGTAATCATTGACGAGACAGAAATCCGAATTGACACTTTCCGTTCCTCTGGAGCAGGTGGCCAGCATGTTAACGTGACTGATTCTGCGGTCCGCATTACACACCTTCCTTCGGGAATAGTGGTTTCCTGCCAAAATGAGCGTAGTCAACATCAGAATAAAGACAGATGCTTGCAAATGCTGGCATCCCGACTCCTAGATCTGCAAAGAAAACAACGTGAGCAAGACCTTGCAAATATTAGTGGAGAAACCCAAAATGTTGGGTTCGGAAGTCAAATACGATCTTATGTCATGCAGCCGTATCAGATGGTAAAAGACCTTCGAACGAATTTTGAAGTAGGGGCAGTTGAGTCAGTGCTAAACGGAGAAATTAACGGTTTCATTGAGGCGTATCTTCGGTGGTTGCGTTCTGGTCGTCAAGACCTTTAGCCATTAAAGCCCTCTGCCTTAGATTTGATAAGGGTGCTGCTACCCTTATCAAAGTAGAAGAGACCAAGCGTAAAGAATATGATCAAACTCGAATCAGTTACAAAGGTTTATAAGGGAGAAGTACTCGCGCTTCATCAAGCGTCCTGCGATATCCAAAAAGGCGAATTTGTTTTTCTTGTAGGACAATCTGGGTCGGGGAAGTCGACATTTTTGCGTTTGCTAAATAAAGAAGAAGAACCTGATAATGGGAAAATTTTTGTAGCGGGGAAAGATATAGCTCGCTTACGCCGTTGGAGGGTTCCTCAAATGCGAAGACAGATCGGGAGTATTTTTCAAGACTTCAAACTCCTCCCCAATAAGACTGTTTCACAAAATGTTGCTTTTGCCCTGGAAGTTATCGGCCGTCCCCGGCATGTTATCAAAACTCAGGTTCCCGCAATTCTTGACCTTGTTGGCCTGCAGACAAAAATGAATCGGTTTCCACATGAACTCTCTGGAGGTGAACAACAGCGGGTATCTATAGCGCGTGCCTTTGTTAATAGGCCATTGATACTCCTTGCAGATGAACCCACGGGAAACCTTGACCCAGCTACATCGGTTGGTATTATGCGGCTCCTAGAGAGAATAAATGAGATAGGGACAACCGTTGTTATGGCAACTCATGATCGTGGAATTGTTGACACGATGAGGCGAAGAGTCATTGAGTTAAACAACGGTGAAATAGTTCGTGATCAGGCTCGAGGCGTCTATGAGTAAGAAAGTTGTTATGTAATGAGAATAGATTACATGGCCCGAGAAACGCTTCGAAACCTCAGGAGGAACCTAACCCTTACCCTCGCGTCGATCCTTACAGTTGCAGTATCGTTAAGCCTTTTGGGCATAGCGCTCCTCTTGCAGCGAGGGGTTTCAAATGCAACAGATAGATGGCAAGACGGAGTTGAGTTTATCGTATTTCTCGAACCTGAGATCACAACCAACCAACTGGGCCTTGTTCAAGGAGAAATAGAACGATCGGCGGCAATTGAGAGTTATAGGTATGTTGATCAAGAAGAATCTTATAGAGAGTTCAATGAAGACTTTTTTCCTGAGAATCCCGAAATCACTCAATTAGTAACTAAAGAGATAATTCCTCCTTCTTATCGAATCATCCCAAAGCAATTAAGTGCGGAGGCTATAGAAATTGTTGCCTCAGGGTTTGAAACGAAGCCAGGAGTTAAGAAAGTTGTTCGGGCAACGGATGAAATACAAAAAATCGAAAAGGCGACAGATGTTATAAGGTGGATCGTTCTAGGAGCAGGCGCAATTCTTCTAGGGACAGGCCTTTTGCTCATTCTCAATACTATTCGGATGGCTATTTTTGCCCGTCGTCGAGAAATTGAGGTAATGAAACTTGTAGGCGCTTCAAATTCCTTTATCCTTGTTCCTTTTATGCTTGAAGGGACTTTCCAAGGGCTTGTTGGAGCTGCTTTGGGGACAGCATCTGTCTATGGCGCCAATAGGGCGTTTGAAGAGTGGCTAGCAAGTGACAATGTCTTAAATATTCTCCAGAGTTTCGCTGTTGGTGCCGGAGATGTCTGGGCAATAGGTGGCTTGCTTCTCTTAGTTGGGGCTCTTGTGGGCTCTGTTGGCTCTGCAATAGCGGCGTATCGTTTCCTAGATGCCTAGGTTTCGTTAAAGTACCACCATTTTTTGCTTGCGATACGCTTTCCTCGTTGCTGCTTTCTATCTAGGTACAGTGCGAATTTACGGAAGGTGGAGTCGGCTAGTCGCAGCCAAAGCCTATTGTGAAGCTTCGTGTAGTCACGAGTGAACGGGCAAACACGAATACATACGGCGCAATCTGTATTTATTTTAGCCCAATAGGCAAAGCATCGTTCACCATCGATCGTCCACTTTTTCACTCCGGAAACATTGGAAACATTAAATGTAGTTAGCGAAGGTTCAGCATCTGGGATAGCTCGACTAGGGCATGCATTGGAACATGCGTTGCAAATTCCACACATCTCTTCTACGCCAAACTTGATAGGAAGATCAATATCGAGCGGTAAATTAGTAAAGATTTTCCCGAATCGAACACTCGAACCAAATTCTGGGGTTATCACAAGGCCATGTTTCCCGTATTCTCCTAATCCGGCTTTCACAGCGTAGGGGATTGCTAAGGCTGTATCGTTCATGGAGGGGATAGCTTCGTAGCCGAGGTTTCGAATAAATTGAGAAATGGTAAGTAACACTAAGGCATCTTGTGAATAACCCATTCCCGTAGCTGCCCCAGACAATGCAGATGGGGCAGTATCTAAAAGCTCTGTGTCCATGGCCTGCCCTATCACAATCACACGCTTAATTTTTTCTGGTAGCGGGTTCGCTTTCCCACTTAGAGTGCTAATAGAGAAGCGTTCTGTGTAGGTCCACCGGTTGTCATACTCCGTTATCCCAATCAGATCTGCACCCACAGCTTGACCAGCTTGTTTGATCACTCTTGACGCTTCCACTGGTGAAGCAAAGGGAATTTCTTCGTTTGCACCGTCTCTCAGCATGGAAAGCGGATCAAGAAAACCGTCTCGCCTATCACTGGGTTCATGCATTTCAGCGAAGATATCCGCAACGTGCCACGTAGCATTTCGAAGAGCGTAGTCGTGTTGGCCATAACCTTCCGAACCTCGCCATCCACTAAGTGGGCGCCTATACATCTCGAAGAACCTTTGTGTTTCTAGACTTTTGACGCTGGAGTCATATTGCGATCTGCAAAATACATCGTCAACTTGAGAAAAGCCTTCAAAATTATCTTCGATATGAAACCCAGCGCTACGGTCACTGCTATCAGTAGTTCGAGAAATAACTTTCCGAGTTAAGGTCCTCTTCGCGCTATCATTTCGACCGGTGTGCATACTGTTAGGGTATTGATTCCTTCAGCTTTCTCCATGTGTAGAGCCTCATTCCAGATTCGATTATTTCCCTGTGAAGCAAGCAACCCCTATAATTTGGTAAAGGAATAGATAAATTTGATAGCTTCCATGTCAGAAGTAGTCGGTCATTCTGGATCATTCCGATAGGGTTTTCCTATGCTTCCAGAACCTCCCCAATGCACATTTGCAAGTGACAATACTTCAGGCGCATCGCCTGAGGTCCTCGAAGCTCTTTGTGGAGCGAATGAAGGATACAGCATTGCGTATGGTGATGATAGGCATACAAGCGACCTAAGGACAGCGATGAATGCACTTTTCGACCGGGAAGTTTCAACGTTCCTTGCATGGGGTGGAACCGGCGCGAACATCGTTGGACTCCAAGCTTTAATACGTCCCTGGCAAGGAGTGATATGTACACAATCTTCACATATTAATGTTGATGAATGCGGAGCTCCTGAAAGGTTTCTGGGAAGTAAATTAATTGATGTACCAAGCCCAAACGCGAAACTTAGTGCTGCACAAATTAGTGACCAGTTAGGTGTTCTCGGTGTTGTCCACCATGTACAGCCAGGGGCTGTTTCTATAACGCAGTCAACTGAGTATGGCACTGTCTACTCTGTGAAAGAACTGAAGGAAATTGTAGATGTAGCGCATCAGGCAGGACTTCGCGTTCATATGGATGGGGCAAGGATAGCGAATGCTGCTGTTGCACTCGGTTGCGATGTTGCTTCGTTTACCAGTGAAGTTGGTATTGATATTTTGAGTTTTGGCGGGACAAAAAATGGAATGGTTTATGGTGAAGCAATTATCGTTTTTGACCCTAGCCTTTCTGAAGCGGTTGAGTATCTTCAGAAACAATCCGCTCAACTTCCATCGAAGATGCGATTTATAGCAGCGCAGTTTTTAGCGATGCTAAATGATGACCTTTGGCTTGACCAGGCGCGCCATGCAAATGAGATGGCCGCTCTCCTATCAGAGAGAATCTCTAGTATTTCTGAAGTGACTATCACCCAACCCACTCAAGCTAACGCTGTCTTTGCAACTCTTCCCAAAGAAGCTATTTCTAGACTTCAAGAATGGACACCTTTTTACACATGGGAAGGCGATAACGAGGTTCGATGGATGACAAGTTTTTCGACGAAGGCATCTGACGTTGAGATATTAGCTGAAGGTATAAAGACTGTACTGGGGGAGTGAAGATGGAATCCGAGTCTCTCTACGGTGCATTCAAAATTTTTGGCAACCGGTTCATTGAAGTAGCTGAAGAGAACCCAGATGCTGAACTTTCAGGATGCCCAGGTTGGAGCATGGAAGATTTAGTTAAACATGTTGGGATGGTGTATGGCACTGTTGAAGGTATTATCTCTAGCAATAACACTGAACGCCCTCCAGAGATTTTCGCTAGTTCCCCGAACGGTGATGTTCTGAATTGGGCACAAAATAATTTTCACAAGTTGTTAGAAGCTATGAACGGTCGCGACATAAACCAGCCGATATGGACTTGGGGGAAAGAGCAAAATATCGGCTTCTATATTCGAAGGATGGCCCATGAATCGCTTGTCCATATGTGGGATGCAGAAACAGTTGCAGGTGAACATATTTCAGTAGATGGCGATATTGCTTGTGATGGGGTTGACGAATATATAGATGGCGCTTTGCAGTTTTCAGCGGACCCAACAAAAGAATTTCACTACCCAACTGGTTCTATACACTTTCACAGAACAGATGGAGTTGGGGAATGGCTTCTAGAGGCAGCGGACAATCAGTTGGTGGTTAAGCGAGAACACGCGAAAGGTGATGCTGCGGTCAGAGGAAGCGCTCTGCATCTTCTGCTGTACCTTTGGGGAAGGGAACCTGAAAATCTGGAAATCTTTGGCGACCCAAATCTTGTCCGTAGTTGGGGTTCCTTGGCGCCCTAAGTATTACTCGGAGGATACGTACGTAAATCTCCCTGCCATTTATTGAGATGGGCGACCCTAGAGTACGGCTCCCGTTTCAATGGCCCAAACTTCCTAGCTGGCCATCCCATCGGAATCATGCAGCCTATAAACACATCATCTGGGATAGAAAGTATTTCGCGAATTGTAGGTTCAGCGGACCCTTGAAAGGTTGTAAAGACGGTTCCAATTCCTAATGCCCTTGCTGCAAGAATTAGATTTTGGGCAGCGGGGTATATGGACGACCAGATAAATGACTCTCTGGGAGCTTGATGGGGGTAAATTTTCTTACCGCATATGAATATAAGGACTGGACAATTTTTTAATGTTGACACGAGATGCTCTGTGCCATCGAGCATAAGCCTATGGGTTCGGTCAGGTCGTTCCATTTCCGCAACTCTGCTCGCCATAGCTTCCTCTATTGCATCGCCAATTTTCCTTCTACTGGCTTCGTCGGTGACAATAAGAAAATCACGTCCTTGGGAGTTTCCAGGGCTCGGGGCCCATGTTGCTGCCGTTACAATCTCCTCGATCAAGTTGGGCTCAATTGGGTCCGGTTTTAGGTACCTCATTGCCCGGCAAGAACTCATCACATCAAACACATCCATAATCCGCTCCTAATCTAATTATTGCGAAGTTGTCACTTTAAATTATATTAATTCTCGCACTAGAAGGAAAGGCCTGTTTGTAATCAGATAAAACCTGTGAAAGAATTTTACTAACTCAACCGTCAGGAGTTTATATGTCCGAGTTTTTTGATAGTGGGGAACCCGAAAATATTTATACGTCCAATGCTCGGTCTCTTCGTCAGCGTAATGCGGTTATAGGAATTCTCATAGCGATTATCGCTGTCCTTGTCGCGATATTGCTGGTCAAGGGGTGTGATGACAATGATGAGACATCATCCATACCTGTAGCTATTAACGAAGAAGAAACCACTACTGAAACTTCTGAGAGAGAAGAGGATACACCTCCTGAAGCTGCCACGGAAGAAGAAGAAACAGTTACCGTTCCGGAAGAAACTCCAGTCCCAACTCCGCTTCCAGACGATCCCGAATCTCTGACTCTGCTCGCAGAATACAAATGGATGGATTCAGAATCGAATGAAGGAACGATTGCTCTACAAGAGCTTTTGGAAATTGAAGCTGATGGCTGGTACGGGTTAGGAACAAGGGCTGCCCATTTGGCAGAATTAGAAGCTAGGGGACTTCCTGTTAGTGGTGTTCCTACTTGCGATGTAGTTATAGGAAGTGACCTCTGCTCGCTAGAAGGCGATGAACCCATGGGGCAGGCAGTCGAAGTCCTAACTGCTGGGTTTGGTCAGCCAACATCCCAGCAAGGAGATTGGCTCTTCATATGTGGAGCTGAACACAAAAAAATTGAGTGGGGCCCAGTAGTCGCATATTTTCGAAAGATGACAATGCAAGATGGTGTGTTTATAGATGAACCTAGTTTTGTTAGTTGGAATATAGAGAATAGCTGGAATTACGATTCGGATTCGTGGGTTTTGAAATTTCCAACTGCTATTACGTTTCCGCAGAGTAACTACATACAGCCTAATGAAAACGGAGATTTTAGTGAACCCCAGTTCATAACGGATATTGTGATTCCAAATGGTGAGTATGTTGCTTCCTCATTGGGTTCGCTTGAGGAAACATTTAAGGATATTAATCCTGATATTAT
>JAQWQL010000004.1 GCA_029244605.1 Acidimicrobiales bacterium
TCTTAAAGTCTCTATTTTATTTTATGCGTGCCTCTGGGCAGTGTTCTTGATAGCTGGTTTCATGATATGGGGAGTAGCGGAATCTTCAGGAACAGTTGGGAAGCTCGAAACGTTAATTACTGAATTGTTTGCCTTAGATACGTTTACTTTCGACGGAAGACAAATTTTTCGGGGGTATGCGCTTGGTGGTCTTGTATTAGCAGTAGCTGGATCAACACTAAATGTTCTTATGTGTTTGTTGTTTAATCTTATAAGTGATTTAACTGGAGGAATTCGTATAACCATGGTTGAGGAAGAAACAGTACGCCCAACTCCACCGCGACGTCGAAGAAGACGTAGAGCCCAATAGTTGTATTTCCTTCGTTGCTAATACCTTGTTTCCAGTCCAGTGCGGTATCGTAAAATGCTGCAAACATAAAATTACAAATGGGCCTATAGCTCAGTTGGTTAGAGCGCACCCCTGATAAGGGTGAGGTCGTTGGTTCAACTCCAACTAGGCCCACACATTTCTGTACACAAACAGATCTTTTTCGGTACATTGGAATATATAAAATATAGAGAAAAGGGATTTATTCTCATGAGGCTTATACGGCGAGTTCTACTTGCTCTTCTAGGAGGCGCAGTTATTGCAGCAGTACTGCGATTTTTTGGATCAGGTAAAGCTCCTTCCGAAACTGGCGGATGGCGCGACCTCGAAACTGAGTAAAACTAGGAACAGATGACAAAAGTCGGAATTTCAGGCCTGGGGGCCGTAGGCTCTCAGCTGCTGTACCGACTCCAATCTCGAGATGATGTTGACCAAGTAGTTCTTTATGACTCTGAATACGAAAAATTAGAGAAATACATTCATCAAGATATAAAAAAAATACAAATATCTTCTTCACCAAAAATGGAACAATCGGATATTGATATTTTATTTCTCTGTACTCCAGCAGGTCAACACCTAGAGTCTGCACATAGAACGGTTCGACAAGGAATCTCAGTTGTTTCAGCATCTGACCGGATCAGCGATGTTGTAGGAATACTTGCCTTAGACGAAGCGGCAAAAGAAAATCAATGCATAGCTGTTGCAGGGGCAGGCTTTTCACCCGGATTGACTTGCGTCTTATCAAGTTATATCGGGGACGGGTTTGATGTTGTAGATGAAATTCATATTGCGAAAGATGGAACTGGAGGACCAGCATGTGCTCGTCAACACCATCGGGCGATGAAGAGACCATCATTGGATTGGCGTGATGGGAAATGGGTGCGCCGTCCTGGAGGGTCAGGGCGAGAACTGGTGTGGTTTCCTGAGCCAATCGGGGGAGCAGATTGTTACCGGGCGGCTCTTCCTGATGCGGCTTTACTCCAACCCTTATTTCCTACGGTTTCAAGAATAACGGCTCGTTTATCAGCGACACGTCAAGACCGCTTTACTTCCTGGTTACCAATGCTTACCCCACCTCATAATGATGGTGGTATAGGTGCGGTTCGAGTTGAAGTTCGGGGAGATATTAATGGATGCAGAGAAACGAGAGTTCTTGGAGTTACCGGTCCTCCATCAACAATTTCAGCAATTATCGCAGAAAGCTGTTTAGAGTATATGAAATCTTCATCTCAGTATGGATCTGGAGGAATTGCTTCTGTTGTTCCACCGAAAGAATTCATAGAATTGGTTCGTCAAAAAGGCGTAAAAATTCTTGAATTTGATGGAACTCCATCTTTTTAAAAATCAGTTAATGTCGATAAAATATTTTTATGGATGAGCCCATTAGTAGCTACCCAACCTTTTTTATTAGCTAATTCAGTTTCTCCACTCCAAGTAGTAATAGTTCCTCCACACTCTGGAATGATCGTAAGCATCGCGGCAATATCGTAGCTGTATAGTGACGGGTCAATCATTGCTTCTATACGACCTGTCCCCACGAGAAAATATCCATAGCCATCACCCCATGTACGTATTTTTGCTCCGCACGAAGTGATTCCCAGTAAAGAATCCTCTGGCCACCACGGTTGTTCAAAACTACTTGACGAAATACAGCTTTTTTCGATCGAATCTACTGAAGAGACAGCAGCTTTTTCTTCTCCGGAATAAGCGCCTAAGCCACGTCCAGCTACTAAAGACTCGCTAAGTGCTGGAAGGTGGATAATTCCTATTGCTGGACCGTGCTCATCGAACATTGCGAGTAGGGAACTATATAGGGGGACTCCGCGAACAAATGAAGCTGTGCCATCGATAGGGTCAATTATCCACCTGCGGGAGCTATCTCCAACAGAATCTTCAGCTTCTTCCCCGATGATTGTGTCGTTTGGGAATTCCGCCGATATTTCAGAGCGGAGAAATGCCTCTGCAGAGCGATCCGCCTCAGTAACTTCAGTTCCGTCTGACTTTATATCTGTTGCTAAATCTGTTTTTTGAAACCATTGCAACGTTAATTGGGCAGCTTCCTCAGCGATACGGCAAGCAAATGAAAATAGTTCTTTATCAACGGGAGGAGTCACCTTCTAAGCATAGTTTCTCACGATTCGCATTCTAAGAAATAAAGAAAAACCTTGAAAACAAAGGAAATTTAAGTAGGACGTAAGTCTCAAAAAGTAAGTATTTGAAGCCCATGAGGGAAACCGCAAAAAGGCATTTACTTACCTTATGACTTACTTAACCAAATCACTTATCGCACTAATCATCGCCGGAGCAACCGAAGTTGAAGAAAAACTTCCTGAAACCGGGGGTATGCATCTTTACATGGTTGGTATCGCATTAGCACTCTTGGTAGCGGGGTCCCTCCTCCTCGCTAGTTCCAAGATAAGGGCAGCACACAAAGTTGTTGCATAGTCACCGCTGCCTAATAAAGGTCTCCTTCTCTTCCCGGGAAGGGGCCCTTTAACTTTTTGTTATTGCTTATTACAGGACGTTAGTTTTTAAACAAATTGTCTGATTTTTTCGTTCCAAAGATCAATATCCAGCCACTGTTCATCTAAAAATTTGACCCTATCGTTATCGTTGGCAGGCATTTCTCTGTGAGGTATTCGTTTTAATGTGATGTTGATCGGAGAAGTAAATGGGACATTGCGGAAAATATCTTGAAACGAACTGAATCTTTCAAACCCGCTATGGCCTATAACAACAAGGTCAGCGTCCGGCGTTGCGTCAAGTAACGCTAAAATACCTCCGGTACGTATCGGCAGCACATGCCTGAGCTTCTGCACACGGAGTAATCGCTCCCGATCAGTTTTTTCAATTTCAGCAAGAGAAGCAGCAAACCTTCTTTTGGAGTAGAAGGTTCCTTCAGGAAAAATCACACACGCATCACTATCTAATCCAAGTCCAAGTGATCGTATAGCACTAATTTCTTTATCGCTGTTAGGGGATTTCCTTGTCACAAAATAATTTGGAAGACGGTGGCCAAAAAGATCAAGAGAAGGAGAAAGTAAAAGCTCCGATTTTAAAACATGTCGAAGAACTATTCTCCCTTTAGCTTTTCCGATAAGAACGCTAGGTATGCAGGCATCGAAAAAACTTCTATGTTGTGAAATGATGATCATTGGCCCAGATCGTAAGGGAGAACAATCCGGGAAGTTGATGTTCGCATTGAGAAAAATCTTTGCACCGAAAAGAAGCCCACTTGTCCAGCGATATTGCACTTTTCCATGCAATCTTTGCATCCACCGAGCATTTTTTAGCAAACCGCCACCCGAAAGTATCCATAATGTTCCAGCTGAGAGAACTCCAAGACATTCCAATAGCAAATACCATGCGAGCATTGCTGTGACTCTTCCGAACCGAAAGAGATCATTGGTGTGTTTAGATCTGGTTTTTATTAGAACCGAAGGAATTAGCAAAATAAATACTGCTAGGCCTCCAATGAAAAAACCTAGTGCGATTGGAAGGATAGAGATAAGAATGCTTCGCCGAATTAGAGTGGGGAGTTGTAGCAACTTCATCTCATAGGATTAATTCGGCTAGCCGAAAGCTCCACTTTCACGTAGTTCTTGAATTTTGCTATCTTTATACCCGAGAACATCAGAAAGCACTTGTTCCGTGTGCTCTCCAACAGTTGGTGCCATTGATGGCACGATTTGTTCTTCACCTATAACGTTCACTGGAAGTGGAAGCTGCTCTGCTCCTAAAGTGTCCACAGGGAAGAACGGTAAGCGATGTTGGAATTGAGGGTCGTCTGGAGCTGTTTTCGCGTCATAAACTGGAGCAATTGGAGTGTTGTGATCTTCACTGAACTCCAACCATTCCTTACTAGTTTTTTCACTAAAGATACCTTGAAGTTCTTTTTGGAGTTCAGTGTTTCCTTTAGCATGATCTGCATATTTTGAACCAGGCCACTTTTCAAATAAATCCAGTCGTCCTACACCATCACAAAAGTTCTTCCAAAAAGCTTGTTCTGAAGCCATAAATAGAACATGACTATCGCTAGATGCATAAATCTGGTATCTTACGCCTTCCCACATTCCAGCTAGCCCTGGTGGGCGACGCTCATAGTTATCTGAAGCATTTCCAGTTACCTCATCTTCAGAACGTTCATATGCCCGCCATGTTTCTATCCGGTACCAGTCCATATATGCGGCTGCATCTGATTGAGCGAGTTCCATTTGGCATCCCATCCCGGTTTCTCTCGCTCGAGTAATCCCCGCTAATAAAGCAAATGCACCCAGCATCGGCCCAACATTTATACCAACATTTGGCATATCTCTTGGAATACGCGTAAATCCCTCTTCATCAACAGCTGGGGCGATAAGGCCGGCCCATGTATCGTAGGCAATTCCATGACTCGGCATATTCTGATACGGCCCAGTTGAGCCATACCCAGATAGCGTACAAAAAACCAATTTGGGGTTGAGCTCCTTTAATACTTCGTAACCCAATCCAAGTTTCGATAATGTTCCTGGGCGCATAGCTTCAACAACAGCATCAGCCCCACTTACTAGCTCTTTGTAGATTTTCGTCCCTTCGTCCGTTTTTAAATCAAGAGTTATGCTGCGCTTTCCACGGTGTGTATGTAAATGAAGAAGGGAAACCCCATTGATAATAGGCCACGTCATTTGACGAATATAGTCACCTTGCGGTGGCTCAACCTTGATTACATCCGCACCCAAATCGGAGAAAAATGTAGAAATCTGGCCTGGCCCAAGAAGCGAACTTTCTATTATACGTACCCCAGCAAGCAGGGGAGAGGAACTCATCTTCAAGGACTCCTTTCCAAGCAAAGTCTATTCTACGGTTATAAATAGAACTCTCACATTTTGATTTTAATCAATTGAATTTAAGAAGTTTTATCCCCACTAGAATTATCTACGAAAGAAAGAGCAGAAATGATACGACAAATTACTCCACATGACATTCAGTCAGTACTTTCAATAAATAATGATGCTATTCCCGCCGTTAATTCGTTAACTGCTAATGAACTTACCGATATTATTAGCCTTTCAGAGAAAGCCTGGGTTGTTGACGAAGTAGACAAAATTGTAGGTGTTTTGATCGTCCTTGGCCCTAATCAATCATATGGGAGCGCAAATTACAGATGGCTTGATAGCCAATTTACAAATTTTTGTTATGTCGATCGGATTATTATTACCCCTGCCGGCAAAAGGAAAGGGTATGGAAGAGCCCTGTATCTTGCGTTGGAGGAATATGCTGCTTCTATCGGAGCCGAAATGCTGCTTTGTGAGGTGAACGTTGAACCAGAAAATCCCCAATCCATGTCATTCCATGCATCAGTAGGGTGGGCGCCTTTTCAAGATCGAGAACATGGACCAGGAAAAGTCGTCCGATACTTTAAAAAATTAATCAAAACTGATGTTGAGACAACGTAAGTTTGCCATGCTAGAAGAAAAGAATATAGCGGGCCTGCAAAGGAACTAAGAACGATGGCGGATTTAGAGAAAGAAACAATGAAAGGGACACAGACTTCTTCATTTGGGGTGTCGAAAAGAGAAAATCATGACGCCAAAGATTTTTACAATCGGTTTCCGCCACTCAAACAAGACAAGAAATCACTTCCTGAATCTCCTAAAACAACCAATGAACTTTTTGTCGGTGACTCTAGACAAATGAATGACGTGAACGATAACTCCGTTGCATTAGTTGTTACCTCTCCGCCTTATTACGTCGGGAAAGAATATGAACTTGAAATGGGAGAGAATGGAACGCCTGCAAATTATGCCGAATACCTTCAGATGCTTTCAGATGTTTTTTCTGAGTGCTGGAGGGTTCTAGAACCTGGAGGACGCATTGCAGTAAACGTCGCGAACCTTGGGAGGAAACCCTACCGTTCACTTGCAACAGATATTATTCGGATTCTTCAAGATGATATTGGTTTTCTCCTTCGCGGAGAAATTATTTGGGTAAAGGCTGAAGGCGCATCGGGAAGTTGTGCATGGGGTTCTTTTCAGTCGGCTTCAAATCCTGTTTTACGAGATGTGACCGAAAGGGTCATTGTTGCTTCGAAACTTCGCATGGACCGTTCATTAACTCGAAAACAACGAGAAGCAGAAGGGCTTCCGTATATAGATACGATTTCCAAGGAAGACTTTATGGCGTGGACACTCGACACATGGCGGATACAGCCAGCTTCAGCGAAGAAAATCGGTCATCCCGCTCCATTCCCGATCGAGTTGCCTCGTCGTCTCATTGAACTATATTCATATCAAAATGACCTTATCCTCGATCCATTCTGTGGTGCTGGGACTACTGCACTAGCAGCGAAAGAAGTCGGTAGAAACTATCTTGGCTATGACTTGGATCATACGTACATTGATTTAGCGCAGAAGCGTCTCAGTTCCGAATAGAGAAGGCCTTTAGGCCTTTTACTCAATCCACCCAACGACCCGTTGCACGAGTACATCCAAGAACATCTGATCGCTTCCCTGAAGATCTGTTTCAAATGCATCTCTACCACTTACAAGCCGGTGGGCGAGAAGAAGTTTTGTAATTCTAATATCCTCGAGCAAGGCAGAAAACGAATAGTTAGAAACACCAAATCCACAGAGCTCCTTATGGTAGTGCTCCAACATCAAAGTCTCTTCGTCTTTATGATCTGGTGTAAGTGCAGTCGTAATAAAGTATCCAACATCCCACCCTGGACGCCCTTTGGACAAAATCTGATAATCGATTACAACCAAACTCCCGTCAGGCCGATACAGAATATTATCTAGACGATAATCCCCATGAAGGAGCGTCCACGGTGACTCGCCCAAGGGCTTCAGAAGATTTGGTATATCTTTCTGCGCTTGATCTAACTGCTGGATTTTCTCTTTTTCGATCAAATCTCCAAATTTTGAAAGAAATTCATCTCTATTTCTTTGGTAACTTGCTTGCCACACTTTTGGCAGACGGTCCATCGGCCAAATTCTGGGAGAAATACCGACAGATTCTTCAGACATCCAATGAGTTGCATGAAATTTTGCAAGAGCAGTTAACGCTAAAATCGCGTCATCCAATGAACCACCCGCTACCTGGCTTGGCGGACGAGCATCAACAATATCTTCAATGATGAGAATATAACGACGCAGCCGTGGATTATTTCCAGCAAGTTTTAAAAATTGGACTGTTACCCAACTCACACCTCGAACAGGAAGATATGTAAAAAGAAAATCAACAACCTTGTCGAGCCATGGCGTCGGGTCATCATCCATAGCTGCATAAAACAGCTTCGGCATCGGCAAGCCCATCATCCCAGCTAAATTCTGGTATGCAAGAACCTCGCGTTCATATAATTGCATACCTTCCCCAAGCCCGCGATTCGCGGGAATAGATGAAGGGACTTTAATTATCACTGATGCCGGAAGATCAGCACGATTTGCATCCCAAGAAAGATGGCAACGATACACCTCGCCAACAAAACCGACACCAGTCCCAATTACTTCAAGATCAGCTTCAAGCACCGCAGCACCAAATTGTTCCTGCAGACAATCAGAAAACCAATCAGCGGTAAAATCACTTGCGCCCTGTGGGATAAATGGTGCTTGTGTCTTTGGCATAGCCCCCCGCTTGCTCTCCAAATTAAGACTGCCAGACCAATCACAAAAGCACAATCTGGTAATTCCTTGCTCCAAGCCTGAACATTTTTGATGCAGTAGATTTAAAGGACATAACTGTTTTGCGTGCCTCATGAAAAATCAAAGAAACATAACTACAACGACACCTCCACATATCGGAACTCTTAATGAGGGATCTCTTCATGCATCATTAAAAGACCATGTTTCAAAAGAGGGTGACAAATTTGAAGTTCCCATCAATGGTTATGTGGTAGATATCGTCCGAAAAATCAATCAAACTAATTCGATTTTAATAGAAATACAAACAAAGTCTTTTCTCGCAATGAGAAAAAAGCTCTCTTCTCTTCTCGATGACTATCAAATCCACATCGTTTACCCTGTACCCAAACAAACCGTTCTAAAAAAACCTGATAAAAAACCTCGGAAATCTCCAAAAAAATATTCTGTTCTTACTATTTTCGAAGAACTAGTTTCGATCCCTGAGCTTATTACTCATCCAAATCTAAGCTTTGAAGTCATAGTTGTATCTGTGAGAAAAATACAACAATTTGACCCTTCCCTCCGCAGAAGACGAGGAGGGTACCGGACAATAAATACAGAATTAACTGAAATCCATTCAACGCAGATGTTTGAAGGCATTCAAGATTTTCTTGCTCTATTACCTAAAGACCTTCCAAAAGTTTTTACAACCTCTGATATTGCTTCCCTTGGAAAAATGTCTAGACAGACCGCTCAACAAATGGCGTATTGCTTCAGAAAAGCTGGCGTATTTCATGAACTTTCCCATACCAAAAAAGGGAAACACTATGAAATTACAGAGTTTTGAATTTCATTAGAGATTGAATGCTTCTGCGGCACCAATATCAACAATATGGTTGAAAGTTCTCGTCACATATGCTTCTGCCATAGCAGCGCCTCTTTCGTTTCCTGTATCAAATGAACCAATTAACGACATCCCACCAACCGTGTAATACAACGCAGCCAGCTGGTAATGTTCAACCGCATCATCCCAAGAGTAAGAAATACCTTGTTCGTTAATGAGTTCCCACCAAAGCTGTAAATATCTTTCCCAATTCTCAGACGCTAATTCTCTAGCAACGCTAGTTCCAATAAAGTAAGCGATGTCATTCACACCACGAGCTTTTGAACATAACTGAAAATCTATTAAAGCAATATTTTCTGAATCGTGATGATGAAAAAACCAATTATCAAGTCGTGTATCAGAATGGGCGAAGGTAAAAGGCCCTGCAGCAAATGCATGCATCAATTCCTCAAAACGAGGGTCCAATTTATTGGCAATTTCTATACTTTCTGCAGGAAGACGATCAGCCCAGTCACTTATCAAAACTGGAAGGCCAGCTCGAAAAATACCAGGTACGGCAGCTAGATATGCCGGATCATTTTGTTTTGGAAGCCAACCCAATTCAAGTAACGATGGACTTTCCCACCACTCCGTATGAAATTTTGCAAGGGTCGTAATTGCTGACTCTACCTGGGTATTTGAAGCTCCTATGACTTGATCACCAACAGAGAATTCGTCGGATAAATCCTCCATCAGAATAATAAAACGGCCATCTTCTCCCATCTGAGAGAAGTAACAATCAGGAATTCGCAAACTAGTTGACGGAGCGATGTGTTCAAAGAAATTTAGTTCGCGTTCATATATACCTAAAGCTTGCGCAACCATGAGATTTTCAGGTTCTATGCACGGCATCTTTACGACTAATGATGTTGGAGCTGTTCCTTCTTCAGCGAATGTAAGAGACAACATAGCTATTTCACCAAAGATTCCAGTGCCCTCACCAATGTCGGTTACCCCAACGTTCGTAATCGTTGCCCCTCCGAAGGGTTCTGTTTCTTGAAGCGCTTGCGTTAACCATTCGGTAGTTATTGAAGATGGCATTAACGGAATATCCATATGAAATCCAATCAGAACAGAACCTTAAGGAATAATCTCCAAGTCTTCCCTCTTGAATAAGAATGGGCAAATCTAGGTAAGGTTTCCATTAAAGCGACTCTCGACACCACAAGATGGTTACCCTAAAAGAGGAGAAACATAAAGGAAGCTATGTCTTTTCTTGACAGATTTAAAAAAGCTATAGGACGAACAACTTCTCAAGATCCATTTGTCGCTGATCTTATCGAGGCACTTTCAGCGGAAAGAGTTCATTTTGATGCAACCCAACGATTTCTCCACTCTCATGATGCTTCAGTTTTTGATGAAGGAAACGCAGGACCAGTATGTTTCCCTATCACTACTCAAGAAGTTCAAGAAATTATGCAGATTGCACAACAATATAGTCGTCCCGTTGTTGCTCGAGGCGCAGGAACGGGACTTGCAGGTGGAGCAATTCCTTTAGGAGAGCCAGCAGTTATTGCAATGACAAAAATGAACAAAATTTTAGAAATCGATATCGATAATAGAGTTGCTTGGGTCGAACCTGGCGTTATCAATCTTGACCTAAGTATTCACTTGCAGCAATATGGATATCATTTTGCTCCCGACCCTTCAAGCCAACAGGTCTGCACCATTGGAGGTAATGTCGCAAATAACTCAGGAGGTCCTCATTGCCTTGCATATGGAGTAACTGATGCGCACGTGCTTGCTCTAGAAGTTATTCTCCCTGATGGGGAAATGGCCGTTATTGGAGGGCTTGAACCTGAACCCGAAGGACTAGATTTACGTGGGGCTTTTATTGGAAGCGAAGGAACGTTAGGTATTACTACAAAGATCGGTGTTCGTATTACTAAAACCCCTCCTGACGTTCGAACTTTGCTACTTTCCTTCTCTTCAATGCGTGATGCGGCCCAAACAGTAAGTGCTGTCATTGCCGCAGGTATTGTCCCTGCCGCTATGGAGGTAATGGATCAACGTATCACAAATGCTGTTGAAAGTTTTGTCGGCGCTGGTTACCCCATTGATGCAGCAGCTGTCCTTCTAGTTGAAGTAGAAGGATTAATTGACGGAACAGAAATAGAGGCCTCCCACATCAGGGAGATCGGATTCAAACACGGAGCAACAAATATACGCGTTGCGGATAGTGAACAAGAACGCGAACTTCTCTGGAAAGGGCGGAAAACAGCGTTTGGCGCTATTGCACAAATCGCTCCAGATTACTACCTTCACGACACTGTAGTTCCGCGATCTTCCCTTGCTGATGTGCTTGAAAAAATAGATGAAGTAGCTGAACGTTATGAATTAATAGTGATGAATGTTTTTCATGCTGGTGATGGAAACCTACATCCATTACTACTCTTTGATGCTCGTGAAGAAGGGATGTTAGAAAAAGTCCATGCGGCTGGAGCAGAAATTATGCGTATATCTCTCGATGCAGGAGGAGTCCTTTCAGGAGAGCATGGAATAGGTATTGAAAAACAAGCATATATGAATGAACTCTTTACCGACGAAGATCTAAATCATCAAAATAGATTACGGTACGCTTTTGATCCTGACTGCCGATCTAATCCGGGGAAAGTGCTTCCCGCTGGCCACTCATGCGCGGATATTCAAGCTTTAAAAAAGGTACCGGAGGGCATATGGGGGTAGTAGACCACAAAAACCCCGACCCTGTTCTAAATGATTTTGCTTATGAAGTAGGCCCTACTCAGCCGATCGCTATTGCAGGGAATAGAACTTGTTGGGAGCTTAGTGGAACTTTAAACTCCGGAACGACAGTAATCTCTGCTCCTTCAGGAATTGTAGACTATAGGCCAGAAGAAATGATCGTAACGGTCCGTGCGGGAACCACAATTAAAGACTTGGATGAATGTCTTGCAGTGCATAAACAGCGAACCAGTCTCCCTGACCGAGGGGGGACTGTTGGAGGAGCAATCGCAGTAGGGCACAATGATTTACAACGTCTGGGAAAGGGATCTGTTCGGGATGCTGTTTTACGGCTCCGGTATATATCTTCCGAAGGTCAAATCATTACCTGCGGTGGCCCTGTAGTAAAGAATGTGACAGGTTTCAACCTTCATAAACTTATGGTTGGTTCATTTGGAACTATAGGATTAATTGCTGAGGCAACATTGAGAACGAACCCTATTCCACCTGCTCAATCATGGGTGAAAACAATGATTGACCCTAAGTTAGTTTTCGATAAGCTACTTAGGCCTTCAGCTATCCTGTGGGATGGACAAACTACATGGGTCCATCTAGAAGGGCACTTACCAGATATAACCGCTCAAAAAAAGACACTAGGGAAGTTTGGGACTTTGGATGAAGTTGCACATGGTCCAGAACTTCCTGCGAACCGTTGGTCTTTGCCGCCAGCAGATCTATATCAGCTCGATACGTCTGATATAGGAAACTTTGTTGCTTCCATTGGGGTTGGGACAGTATGGGCAGACCTTCCTCAAAAAAAGGGGCCGCCGGATAAAGGAAAATTAATTATAGAGAATCGGCTTAAACAACAATTTGATCCAGAAAATAGGCTAAGTCCTGGCCGTAAAGTGGGCAACTGGAGCTAATGGTGGACTTGAAAATAGGAATAGAAGAACTAAATACATGTGTCCAGTGCGGGTTGTGTCTTCCCCATTGCCCAACATTTCGTATTACCGGAGAAGAAGCCATGTCTCCACGCGGGAGAATCCGGCTAATGCAAGAAATTCAAATGAATGATCGACCGATTACAAAAGAAGCAGTTGATTCCTTTGATACTTGCATTCAATGTCGCGGATGTGAACCTGCATGCCCTAGCGGCGTGCCATACGGGTCATTAATTGAGCAGACTAAATCAACTCTTGTTGAGAAGAAATATCTTCTACCAAAATGGCAACAAATTCCATTTTTCTTTCTTACACGACCCCGGCTGCTCCGATTTTTCACGCGGTTGCTTGTAGTAGCTAAGAAAATACATTTACTTCCTAACCGGTTCGCTATGCCAGAAAATATTCCTATCTGGGATAAGCCATTAAGGGAATCAGGCAATGATGTATACCTCTTCACCGGTTGTGTAATGGATGCTTGGCAGAGGGAAACGCACCGGTCATCAAAAAGAGTTCTTGAGCATTTAGGGTTTGGTGTGACTCCTACAGGTGATCGGATTCCATGTTGTGGCGCATTGCATGACCATGCAGGACTTATGCAATCTGCCAAAGATATATCACAAAAAGTTATTCGGTCATTGTCAGAGAATGAACTTCCGATACTTGTCGATTCAGCAGGGTGTGGTGCCGCCCTCAAAGAATATGGGCATCTTTTGGGGACAGACGAAGCCAATAGGTTTAGTGCAAGAGTTTTTGACATTCATGAATGGGTTGCCGAACACCTTGATGTTCTTCAATCTCCTGCCAAATTACCAATTAGTGTCATTGTTCAAGACCCTTGCCATCTCAGGCATGTTCAAGAGTCACATGAAGCAGTCCGACTGGTACTTGAACCATTTGTTGAAACTCTTATAGACCTTAACGATGATGGCTTATGCTGTGGTGCTGGTGGCGCTTTCTCTCTCTTTCAACCGGCGCTAGCTTCTCAAGCACGTGAACGAAAAGTCGCCGGAATTAGAGCACAATCTCATGATGTGGTTGCGAGTGCAAACCCTGGATGCATGCTTCATCTTCAACAAGTGGGAGTGAATATTAAACACCCAATGGAGATCATTGATGAAGCTCTCAGTAGAGGGATACAAATTTGAAAATTCCAAGAAAGTGAGTGCTTTCACACTATGGGGTATCCTAAAGTAGGAGAAAGTAAGTCGATCAAAGGACAAAAATGGGAAGTCTCGGAACAGCTGAAATCATTATCATTCTTGTCGTGCTTCTCGCGCTCTTTGGAGGGAAGAAAATACCAGGGATAGCTCGGTCCTTGGGCAGGTCCCTTAACGAATTCAAAGCCGGTTTACGTGATGAACCATCGTCACAAAATGATAGCTTGACTACTGAATCAGAAGAACAATCTTAGGTTTCTCTTTCTAGGATCACGTTCTTTTCTCTTAGCTGTTTAATTTGTTCTTGGCTGAAACCGAATTCCTCTAATACTTCTTCAGTGCTTTGGCCTAGATGATCCGCTGACCAAACAGGTTCGGGTTTCGTTGTCCCCCATCTGATAGGAGGCTTTGCCATCTTCATTACTCCAGCATCTGGATGTTCCCACTCAACGATAATTTCGTTATTTACTACTTGAGGGTCAGTAAACACATCATCCACACTATTTACTTGAGCTGCAGGAACTTCCTCATTGTGAAGTCGGTCCATAATGTCATCGGTTGAGAATTCAAGAAAGGCGCTATGCAATAATTCGCCTAACGCAGAATAATTCTCTGACTCAAGACGCGTCGCTGGCTCAGAAAAACGAGCATCTGTCGCCCAATCGGGATGGTTCAAAGCTCGACATAAACCTTCAAATTCTTTATTTGTTGCGAAAAAATATACAAGATGGCCATCAGCCGTTTGCTGTAGCCGGTAGATCTGATAAATGAGAGCCCCTGGGGTCACGTCCTCATCAAAGAGCGTGTGCCCCATAAATACGTCAGGCCACATCCAGTAAATTGCGGCATCAAGCATTGGAATCTCAATATGTTGTCCAGTAGCTTTACCAGTTTCTCTCGCAAATAAGGCAGCGCTAATTGCATTCGCTGCAGTCAGTGCAGTTGTCTTGTCACATACGATTGTTCGAACTAAATCAGGGATAGGGACATCTTGACTTTGTTGAATTGAAACGACACCAGAAATCGATTGAATAATGGGGTCATACACCCGCCAGTCTCTATAAGG
>JAQWQL010000013.1 GCA_029244605.1 Acidimicrobiales bacterium
TCCGAGGACGATAAAACAAGAAGCAAACCCCTTCATAGAGGACCTTGAACGCCGCATGCAAGAAATGGCAGATGAGAAGGAAAAATAAATGAATGCCGCGACACCATCCTACCCACCAAGCCGAAACCTTTTAGAAGGCAAGTCAGTTGTTATTACGGCAGCAGCAGGAACAGGTATCGGATTTGCAACTGCGAAAAGATGCTTAGAAGAAGGGGCCAGCGTTTTACTTTCCGATTGGCACGAACGCCGACTTAATGAGGCGGTTGAGCAACTAACTAAGGCTGGGCATACTGCATTTGGGACTGTTTGTGACGTCACGAAAGAGGACGATGTCCAAAATCTATTTAACTCAGCAGAGGAAAAATTCGAGACGATTGACATTTTGGTTAATAATGCTGGTTTAGGTGGGCAGGATAACCTCGTCGAAATGGAAGACGAACAGTGGTTTCGTGTTCTCGATGTGACACTTAACGGGACTATGAGATGCACCAGAGCTGCGCTAAAGCACATGGTAGGTAACCAGACAGGGGTAATTGTAAATAATGCTAGTGTTCTAGGCTGGCGGGCTCAAGCAGGCCAAAGCCACTATGCCGCAGCAAAAGCAGGTGTTATGGCGCTAACTCGGTGTGCGGCTATTGAAGCTGCTGGATTTGGCGTACGTGTCAATGCAGTTTCGCCGAGCTTCGCCAACCACCCTTTCCTTGAAAAAGTCAGTGACCCAGATCTCCTCAAGGGGTTAGAGTCTCAAGAGGCTTTCGGTAGGGGAGCAGAGCCTTGGGAAGTAGCTAATGTCATTGTCTTTCTCGCTAGTGATTTAAGCGGGTATATGACAGGAGAATGTGTAAGTGTTAGCTCACAACGGGCTTGAATTCAGCGGGTCTTGAAAGTTCTGACCTGAGCTATCTCCTAAAGGACAAGTTCCGCCATAGTTCGTAAAGTACTCAGATCATTCGCCCCAAGAATTAAGGTCGTAACAGGAGAGTCTTCCCAAAGGGCCAATTTCTCTGCAATGCGTTCCTTTGGTCCAACTAAGGATATTTCATCTGCGAATGCAGTAGGTACAGCAAGAATAGCTTCATTTCTTTTTCCGTTTAGGAAAAGGTTCTGGATATTTTTTGCTTCTTTCTCATAACCCATCCGTCCCATTAATTCTGTGTGGAAATTTCTCTCTTGCGCTCCCATGCCGCCAATATAGAATGCAAGAATCGCCTTTTGTGGGAGTAGGCCCTCCTCAATGTCATCGCAGATATTTACGGTAACATTCACAGCAATTTCGAAATTTGGCGAAATTTCAAAATTTGAAAGATCAAAAATATCAGATCTGCCTGGTGAGTAATAGAGAGGGATCCAGCCTTGGCACATCTCAAATGCGAGAGCAATATTTTTAGGTCCTTCAGCACCTAGAAGAATTGGGATATCAGGCCTAAGCGGTTCGGTAATAAGTTTTAATGATTTCCCTAAGCCCCAAGAATTCTGTGCTTCTCTAGGGTACGGAAGTGGGTAGATCGGGCCTTCAGACTTTACAGGATTTTCACGTTCCCATATCTCTCGAAGGATCCGGATCGTTTCGCGTGTTCTACTGAGAGGTTTGCCGAAAGGTTGTCCATACCAGCCCTCAATTACTTGCGGTCCAGAAACTCCTATTCCCAAACTGAATCTACCCCCTGAGAGGCCATCAAGAGTCATTGCCTGCATCGCCAAAGAAGCTGGCGTTCTTGCCCCAAGTTGAGCTATTCCAGTTACAAGCTTTATTTTTTTGGCATGGGATCCAACCCAGGCAAGTGGAGTGAACGCGTCGCTGCTATAGCTTTCTCCTGTCCATATCGAATCAAACCCAAGTTTTTCAGCTTCCAATGCTGTGGGGATAATATCCAATTGAGGTTTTTTGGCCCAGTAACCATACTGGGCCCCTAATTTCATTTCGCGGCCTCTAAGAAGTATGTTCCATCAGCGCTTGGTTCCCCATCAGTACCCACCATCCCCTTTTGCACCATGTGCACAAGGTGGCTATACACAGATTGTCCGGCGGCCATATGGAGGATATGTGGGGTTTCAACGTACATCTCCGTAACAAGCTCTGGGATGGTCTTAGCCCCTCCAGAAAGGCAGTTCATAACTTGTTGTTCCCTGTCTTTGCGGTGAGCAATAAGTGCGCGGGTAAATCGAATCGGTTCAGGGATTCTTGGCCCGTGCGTTGGATAGAAAAACTGGTCATCTCTATCTAACAGGAGGTAAAGGCTGTCCATATACTCGCCCATTGAGCCTTCCGGAGATGGGATAACAGAAGTACTCCAACCCATAACGTGGTCACCGGAAAAAAGGCTCTTCTCTTCTTTCAGTCCGAAGCATAGATGATTGGCAATATGGCCTGGAGTGTGGATAGCTTCCAGAGTCCAAGTTCCACCTTTAATGAGGTCACCATGCCCAACCTCTACATCAGGGTTAAATGCCATATCACCCGGTTCATCTTGTTGATGCTCACTTTCATCATCACTGGGAAATGCCATACTCTGTTTGAGTTCTTCTAGCTCCTCTGGCGTTGGAAATAGCAGGTCCCAAGTCGTTGGTTTAGAACGAAAGATTTCCTCTTTCGGAAGAACAGGATGGCGACCAAACCCATAGATCGGAGCACCAGATGCAGTCTGTAGCGCACGGCTTGCTGGGGAGTGGTCCTTATGTGTATGAGTAACAACAATATGAGAGATTTCTTCTCCAGGTATAGCTGCAAGTATCGCAGCTATATGCTCATCGTTCTCTGGGCCTGGGTCGATAACTGCAACCTGTCCTCTACCAACGATGTAGGTTCCTGTCCCAGTAAAGGTGAATCGGCCAGAGTTGTTTGCGACTACACGTCGAATCGATGGAGACAACTCAACGGCGGTTCCATAAGCCGGATCTATATCGGTTACATACGGGATTGGCACGCTTAGCTACTTTCAAATGCGGTTGTAGCAGAGAGGTAAGAAGGTTTTTCTCCTCCTCCATGGATGACAATATTCGTTCCTGTCATCCAATTGGAAGCTTCAGAAGCTATAAAAATGCATGCATTAGCGACATCTTCTGGGTCCCCTAGTCGCCCCATTGGTATAGTCTCAGCGATTTGAGAGACGCTTTCATCATCCCCGTAAAAGGCCCGACTATCCTCTGTAAGAACTAGGCCTGCAGTAACAGCAACGACTCGAATTTTGGGCCCCCACTCGAGGGCGAGTGTTTCTGTAGCGTTGAGAATGCCAGCTTTGGCAGCGCCATATGCAACTCCCATAGGGTTAGCTCGCATTCCACTAACACTGGCAATGTTTATAATCAATCCACCTTTTTCATTATTGACCATCACATTCTTTGCCATTTGTGCAAATCCCAATGGGGCGATGAGATTCAGGTCAATGACACTTCTAGTAAATCGCTCAGAAGCTGAACTTGAATCAGCAGGAGGTGCTCCTCCAGCATTGTTCACGAGTACATCTAATCGCCCATAAGTTGTCACACAGTAATCGATTAATGCCTTAACCTGAGAACTTTCTCTTACATCGCACTCGAAGAAATCAGCATTGTTCTCTCCAGTTCGGATTACCTCCTGAGGTTTATTGCGAGCACAAATAATGACTTTGGCTTTCTCTTTCAGAAAACTTTGCGCTATTTCTTTCCCTATTCCCTTGGTCCCGCCAGTAATGATGACGACCTTATCTGCAATACCACTGTCATGATTTGCCATATGGCCCCTTACTTAATGAAATATTAAAAATGTTTGCTTTCCTTATTGTGGCAGATCAAGGGAAGAATTGAGATAACCTTTTTAGTTATCTGGTAAATATACACTTTCCGTAATCAATGGGAGAAGCGATGGCTGACAAAGTCATAACCGAAGAGGATTTTATAGCTGGGCTGAAAAGCGGTATGACTATTGGCGTCGGCGGCTGGGGATCGCGTCGCAAACCCATGTCGCTGATTATGGCAATCATTCGTGCTGGCATACAGGATTTGACCATTGTGAGCTATGGCGGACCCGAAATTGGCTTGCTTTCTGCCACAGGGCAACTAAAGAAAGCTATTTATGGATTTGTCTCGTTAGATTCCATCCCTTTAGAACCCCATTTCAGGCTTGCGAGACAAACAGGAAAGATAGAAGCTACAGAATTTGATGAAGGGGCTTTCTACCTTGGGTTAATGGCGGCAGCGCATCGCGTTCCTTTCTATCCGACGAGAGCAGGTTTAGGGTCTGACATGTTAGAAATGAACCCAGAACTGAAATTAGTCGAATCTCCGTATCCCGATGACTCCGGAGAACACGAAGAGCTTGTAGCAATCCCAGCCTTTGATATTGATGTGTCACTCATCCATATGAACCGAGCAGATCAAGGTGGAAATGGGCAATTTCTTGGCCCAGACCTATTTTTCGATGATCTTTTCGCCATGGCAGCAAAGAAGACCTACATGAGCTGTGAGAAAATAGTAGCTACAGAGAACCTGCTAGACGAAGGAAGTGTCCATACTCTTCGAATTCCCCGAATTTTTGTCAATGGAGTTATTGAGGCTCCGCGTGGAGCCCACTTTACTGAATGCCCTCCAGATTATGAAAGAGATGAAGATTTCCAAAAACTTTACGCAGCTACTGCGAAGGACCCTGACCTTTGGGAAAGTTTCAAGTCCAGATATTTAGAGGTCGATTCCCATCAAGAATATTTAAGAATGGTCGATTCACGGGAGGATGGAACATGAGGCGCTCCGATATCTGTATTGCTGCAATAGCCGAGTGCTTCAGAGGGGAGAGCGACATCCTTTGCAATCCGATAGGGATTAGCCCAATTATCGGTGGTCGTTTAGCGAAAGCTACGTTTGCCCCAGATGTGGTAATGACCGATGCTGTATCAGTATTGGCGGCAAACACGCTACCAATTGGCAATCAGGACGCTCCAAGGGTCATTGAGTCTTACGCTCCATATCGAACAATTTTTGACATTTTGTGGTCTGGCCGTCGCCACGTGATGATGGGGGCAACACAAATAGACCAATATGGAAATCAGAATATCGCCGCGATTGGAAGTTTCCAAAGACCAAAGGCACAACTACTAGGATTAAGAGGGGCCCCTGGAAACCTTATAAATCACCGCACCAGTTATTGGGTGCCAAACCACACCAAAAGAAGCTTTGTCTCCAACGTTGATGTTGTTTCCGGTCCAGGTTATGACCGGATGGGTGAAATTGGGCGACCTAGTAACAGATACCATGATTTGTATCGTGTCGTCTCCAATCTCGGCGTTTTTGACTTTGATACTCCCGATAATAGGATGCGTCTTCGGTCAATACATCCCGGTGTTGAGGTCAGTGAGATTATTGAAAACACAGATTTTGAAATTGTTATTCCTGAAAATCTAGAACTAAGTAGACTCCCTTCAGAAGCTGAACTGGAAATCATTAATGTCATTGATCCGACGGAACTAAGGTATTCCGAGGTTCAGGATGCATGACTTTCACCCAAACCTCCGAACCCCAATCTGTGAAAAGTTAGGGATCAGATACCCAATTATTCAAACAGGAATGGGCTGGGTGTCGACATCTCACATGACAGCCGCTACCAGCGCAACGGGAGCTATCGGATTCTTAGCAACAGCGACACAAACATTTTCTGAAATGAAAGCATCAGTTAGAGAGATCCAAGAGTTAACAGATAACCCATTTGGCATTAATGTCCGAACTGATTCTCCGGATATTGAAGAGCGGCTTGACTGGGCGATTGAAGCAGGAATCAAAGTAGTTTCATTTGCTCAGGCTCCGAAACCAGAAATGGTCAAAAAGCTCTCAGATAGTGGAATTGTAACGATTCCAACCATTGCTGCAAAGAGACATGCAGAGAAAGTTGCTGAGTGGGGGGTTGACGCTGTGATCGCTCAAGGGAAAGAAGGTGGAGGTCACACTGGCGAAGTCCCAACAGCGGTTCTAATTCCACAGGTCACTAAAGTCGTCGACATACCAGTTTTTGCCGCCGGTGGGATAACGGACGGACGTGGACTAGTTGCCGCACTAGCTTGGGGGGCGCAGGGGATAGCTATGGGAACTAGATTCTTGCTCTCTGATGAAAGTGGTGTCCCTACTGAAATTAAACAAGCATATTTTGAAGCGATCGTTACCGATACAGTCCGAACCCAATCAATTGATGGCGTACCCCAGAGAGTTATTAACTCAGAAATGGTGAGAAACTTAGAAAGAAATCGTTTTCTAAAATTTCCGAGAGCTGTCACAAGCGCTTTGAAATTTCGGCAAGCGACCAATACATCTTTTTCAGATTTATTCAAAGAAGCTATCGCTATGAAAAAGAATCAGAGTATGACTTGGGCTCAAGTGGCTTTAGCTGCGAATGCTCCTATGTTAACGAAAGCAACCATGGTAGATGGAAATTACGAAATTGGGATAATGCCAACTGGGGTAGGTCTAGGGGTCATCGAATCTGCACCGACGGTTGCAGAAATTGTTGAAGAAATAATGACTGAAGCTTCTCAATGTCTACGAGATTTAACCGAAACAAAGGAAATGAACTAGGTAGCCGAATGGACTTAAATTTCACTACCGAAGAAAGATCTTTTCGTGATGAAATACGAACATGGTTAGAGGAAAATAAGCCACAAGAAAAATGGCTCCCAATGGATACAGAAATAGGGTTTGAGCAGCATAGGAGTTGGGAGCGTCACCTTTTCGATTCAAAATGGTCTGTTCCGAATTGGCCGAAAGAGTATGGCGGGCGAGAGTGCTCATTAATCGAATGGTTACTTTTTGAAGAGGAATACTACCTATCGGGTGCACCGGGGAGAGTCAATACAAATGGGATAACTCTACTTGGCCCCACTTTATTTGAGTGGGGTACGAAAGAACAGAAAGATCGCTTTCTCTCTCCAATGGCTGCAGGCGATGAGATTTGGGCTCAGGGTTGGTCTGAACCCGATTCCGGTAGTGATTTAGCTAGCCTCAAAACTGTTGCCATCAGAGATGGTGACCATTATGTAATCAACGGTCAGAAAACATGGTGTTCGAGAGGGGCATGGGCAGACTGGATATTTTGTATCGTTAGAACCGACCCGGCAAGCAAACGCCATGCAGGACTGAGCTATATCCTTATCCCCGGAGATACTCCGGGATTAACAAGGAGGCCTGTTTCTCGCTTAGATGGAGAACCTGCTTTCGCTGAACTTTTTTTCGATGATTGCAGAGTTCATTCAGAAAATCTCCTCGGAGATGAAGGTGCAGGCTGGAGCGTAGCTATGGCAACGGCAAGTAGCGAACGCGGTTTGAATTTACGCGCACCTGGAAGATTTCTTGCGGTAGCCAATCGGTTAGTGCATTTATATAAGGAAACGCTAGAGCGAAACTCCCAACTGCCAGTGGCTATCCGTGATGAGGTAATTGATGCTTATGTCAATGCCCAAGCCTACCGTTGGCAGGTTTTCCAGAAGGCGACATTGTTAATGGAAGGCGGAACGCTGGGTGCAGAAGCAAGT
The DNA here is from genome assembly GCA_029244605.1 of Acidimicrobiales bacterium. GTDB lineage: Bacteria > Actinomycetota > Acidimicrobiia > Acidimicrobiales > UBA8592 > UBA8592. The sequence continues at coordinate 7,488 of JAQWQL010000013.1, forward strand.
TATATGAAGTTATTCTGGTCCGAGCTTGATATCGACATTCATGCTTCAGCGCTCCGCATGCTTTTCGAACGTGGCGAATTAGTTGAAGGGGCACCTGATGTTCAAGATAGCGGAAGTTGGATGTCGGGATACTTGTTTGCCCTCGCCGGTCCTATATATGCAGGTACAAATGAGATCCAAAGAAATATTGTTGCAGAACGTGTTCTTGGCTTACCTAGGAAATAACTATGAAGACTGGAGCATACTTAGGAGGAATAACAATACTTATGGGAGGCCCTAGATGAGATTTTGCTTTAATGATGAGCAGATTTTTTTCGCTAAGGCAGTTCGAGAGATGCTCATTAAAGAATGCACTTCAGAGGATATTAATAATCTTAGTTCGTCTCATTCGACCAATATGTCTAGCCTATGGGAGTCATTTGCATCAATGGGAGTTCTAGGAATGGCAGCTCCGACAGCTTTAGGCGGCCTAGAACTATCAGATATAGATTTCGTCCTCATTATGGAAGAGCTTGGTAGAGCTGCTTGTCCTGAACCATTGATGGAGCATGCTATTCTTTCTGTTCCTTTACTTGCAGAATGCAATACCGGAAACAAATATGAAAATATTCTCGAATCTGCCATTTCTGGCGAAAGTCGTCTATCTGTTGCCCTTGAAGGTCAATATGTTGTAGGTGCTGATTCAGCTACCCACCTTCTCTTGTTTCACGATGGCGGTTTATATCTGGTAGAGCAAGAGTCAGTTGAACTTCAACATCAAGCATCGGTAGATCAGACTCGACGCCTCTTTTCTATCAAATGGGACCCAACCGCAAAGGCGGTAATCGAAGGTAACCCTGAGAAGGTCAATGCGTTAGCGAAGAAGACCCAGTTGCGAGCAGAAGTCGCTACTGCATCACAATGTATAGGCGTTGCAGAGCGGTTATTGGAAATGACTGTTCAATACGTTCAAGAGCGTAACCAATTTGGGAAACCAGTTGGAGTAAACCAAGCGATCAAACATCACCTTGCAGATACCGGAAAGGCAATTGAATTTGCGCGACCTATGGTACAGAGAGCAGCCTGGTGCCTCAGCAATGGAGACCTAGAAACGGATCTTGCGGTCCATGCAGGCAAGTTGCTTGCATCTCGTTCCGTTGAGCTAGCAAGTCAAACGTCCTTACAGTGTCATGGCGCTATCGCTTACACTTTGGAATACGATCTGCAAATATGGCTGAAAAAAGGGTTGACGCTTTCCTCTTCATGGGGAGACATCTATAGGCAAAGAGGAAAAATAGCGGACTGTTTAGGCCTTTAAAGCTGACCAAACCATCAGGATCCCATACAATCCAAGAGGTGAGTGCAAACTCATGAAGAGCTAGTAGAAGTTCTTTAGCGATGGAGGAAGTATGGATGAAAAGGTCCTTTATGCTGCGAGTGAATTGCGAAAAGCAATCCATATCTTGGCACAAAAAACTACAGAAGTTGACCTGACCTCAGAGCAACTCCTCGAAGCAGCAAAGCTTGTCCAATCTGCCAGTGAGAGATTGCAAGGCGATCAACTTCCTCGTTGGTGGGAAGGAAATAATGACGCTGGGGGGCAAACCTCGAGAAGTTATCGGAATAGGTCATTGTTTCAAGGAGAACTTCACCCGTTCTCTCCGACCTTGCACTGGGATTTATACACTGGGCCAGATGGAGAGTCTGGGTATCTAATTGAAACGACCTTGTCTTCACTATTTGAAGGTCCACCAAGCTCAGTTCATGGCGGGTATATAGCTGGACTCTATGACGAGTTGCTGGGAGCTGTCCAAAATTTAGCTCAAGGGGAAACAGGCTATACGGCAAAATTGACCATTCGATATAGGTCATTCACTCCCACAAATACGAAATTGGTATTTAAAGGGTGGATTGCTCAAAATAATGGCAGAAGGATTAGTGTTCGCGCTACCTGCTGTGACGGCACGCGCTTATGTTCGGAAGCGGAAGCTCTTTTTTTACGTCTCGACCGACAGAGTGAACGATAATCATGGCAAACATATTATTTGTGTGCACAGGGAACGCAGCACGTTCAGTTATGGCGGTGACTATGATGCGAAGTTCCAAATTGAGTTCAGAGATACGTGGAGCAGGGACTTTGTCTATCCCCGGCTTGCCCATGAGTCAACGAACCAGAGAAGCACTATCGAAGATGGACCTTTCAGATCCTGCTCATCGTAGCAATCAATTAGAAAACGAAGACTGTGATTGGGCTGATCTCATAGTTGTATTTGAATCTGAGCATGTCCAATACATCCGACGCAATCACCCAGAAGCTAGTAGTATCACTGGAACTCTTCCACGAATAGCAAGACACCTCAAAGCTTCAGAGAAAAATCTTTCCTCGAGAGTCGCAGAATTAAATTTAGATGAAGTTACAATCGAGCCGTGGGAAGAGGTAGAGGACCCAGCAGGTGGAAACCAGGATATCTTTGACTCATGTGCTGGAGAGATAAGTGATTACATTTCTACACTTACGGAGAACCTGAATGGATTATGAAATTCCGGGTTCACTTGTAGCAATTCGTCAACGTGCCATAGAACGACCGCGCTTTCGAGGAGTGCTCCACTCTTGGTGTTTTTTTCTGTCATTACCAATAGCGGTCCTACTCATTTCCACTGCTCCTTCGACTCGGTCAGCATTCGCTGCGTTTTGCTTTTCTTTTGGCGTCTCTGTGATGTTAGGGATAAGTGCTCTATTCCACAGAACAGATTTTAATGACCGACAATGGTTGAGATTTCGACGGTTAGACCATGTCGGCATCTATTTCTGTATTGCTGGCGGTTATACGCCTATAGGAATGCTTGTCGTAGATGGGTGGCTTCAAAAGACCCTATTGATATCTGCGTGGGCTGGGGTTGCGTTAGGGGCGTTATTGCGGTTTTTGCCCTTCGAACCTCCTTATGGGCTAATGAACGCTCTCTTCCTCACCTTAGGGTGGGTATCAGTTCTAGCATTACCGAAGCTATGGGATACTCTTGATTTCCATTGGATGGTCCTTTTAGGGATTGGTGGCCTTCTTTACACCTTTGGTGCTTTCATCGTCGGACTAAGAAAGCCGGACCCTTGGCCTTTGACCTTTGGATATCACGAAATATGGCACCTGATGGTCGTCGCAGCAGCAACACTTCATTATGTAGTCATGGCATTCGGGGTGCTACCGTTAGGTGGGTAATTTAAGGCCCATCCCATAAGAGTAAGAAACATGATGAATAATTCGGTTCCCAGATATCTAAATTTTCTCGAAAGCGCCTTTCGATGACCGTTGGCCCACATCCGAAACCATGGCCTGTTGATTCTCGGCTCGATCCTGAGCTTCTCTTGAATGGGGATACTAGAAACGTCGTGGATCGGTATAGGTACTGGAAACGCGAGGCGATAGTTGCCGATTTAGACGGCTTAAGGTACCCATTTCATGTCGCTATAGAAAATTGGGAGCATGACTTTAACATAGGAACAGTTGTCAGAAATGCGAATGCTTTTATGGCAAAAGCTGTCCACATTGTCGGTAAACGCCGTTGGAATCGACGAGGGGCGATGGTGACAGATAGGTATCAACATGTCCACCACCACAAGACAGCAGAAGATTTCGCAACATGGGCAGAAAGTGAGAACTTATCCATACTCGGGGTAGACAATATTGAGAATGCAGTTCCGATCGAAACGACGACACTTCCAGAACATTCTGTTCTTGTTTTCGGCCAAGAAGGCCCAGGGCTCAGCAAGGAAATGATTAGTGCATGCGAAATGATATTGGAAATAACACAATATGGATCTACGCGGTCGATCAATGCTGGAGTAGCTAGCGGTATAGCTATGTACGAATGGCTATCTCAGAACGGGCCAAAAACATTCTGAAAGCTTCCTCTACTCAAATGGTGGGAATGCGCCTTCCGTGTAGGCGTGATCTTCTTTTTTCTCTTTTATCCGCCACCCCTCATCAGTTCTTACGCATGTGTCGTTATACCATCCACCAACCACGAATATATGCAATTGCTCTCCAGCAGGGTCGTAGATTCCTGATTCATTGACAGGTACACCCATCGGGTTATGGAAGATCGTTCGACAGTTGGCAATATCGCCATCAATATCCATTAATGACTTTCCTACCAGATGCTGGGTCATCGGGAAAATAGCCAAATTCTCCCGAAGCCACTCTTTGATAGCAGGGTAATCTCCTTTGCCTGCAGGGCCACCCGAACTTTCATAATCCAAATGGGCATCTTCAGTAAAGACAGTGTCTAGTAGCTCCCAATTTTTTGTATCGATAGCTTCGACGTATCTCGCCATTAACTGTTCCAACTCAAGGCGGTCACTTATTTCAGATATATCCATATTCGGGTCCTAGACGATTCGACTATCTCGATCTCCCCAGTACTCATCACGGAGAAGTCGTTTGTACAATTTTCCAGTTGGGTGCCGCGGCAGTTCGTCCCGGAAATCGATACTTCTGGGGCATTTAACTTTTGCAAGCTGGTCATGGCAAAACGCTAAGAGCTCTCGTTCGACATCGTCCCCTTCTATCGAAGGGTCAATCAACTGCACTACCGCCTTGACCTCTTCACCGAGATCATCATTAGGTACTCCAAAGACAGCTACATCTAGAACCTTAGGGTGCATCGTAAGCACATTCTCTGCTTCTTGCGGATAAATGTTAACTCCGCCGGAGATAATCATGAATGCCTTACGATCCGTGAGATAAAGGTAGCCTTCTTCGTCGATTCGTCCGATATCACCTAGAGTCGACCATCCATTTTCAAGTCGCGCCCCTTTCGTTTTCTCAGGGTCATTGTGATATTCAAAAGTGGAGTCGCTTTCAAAATAAATCGCTCCGACTTCCCCAACTGGCAGTTCCTCTCCATCGTCATCAACAATGTGCAGAATGCCTTGAATTGCACTTCCAACGGTTCCTTCGTGTTCAAGCCACTGTTGGCTATTGCAATAGCAGAAACCATTTCCTTCAGTTCCCGCATAGTACTCATGGATAATCGGACCCCACCACTCGATCATCTGTTTCTTTACTGGTATTGGGCACGGAGCTGCAGCATGAATAACAGTTTCGAGAGAGGACACATCAGCTTTATCGCGAGCGGATTGTTCAAGTTTTAAAAGTCGAACAAACATCGTCGGGACTACCTGAATAATAGATATCTTGTATTCCTCTATACATCCCAACATATCCTCAGGACTGAATCTTGGCATTACAACAACTGTGCCACCAATTTTATGTATAGCCCTACAGAACCGAAGTGGGGCAGCGTGATAGAGAGGGGCGGGGGAAAGGTACTGTGATTTATCACTTGCACCGAATAACCCTCCAATGAGAGCAGTCACACCATCCATCTCTCCCAACGGAGTACCCGGAAGGGGAACCTTAACTCCCTTCGGGCGGCCAGTTGTCCCAGAAGAATAAAGCATATCAGCGCCTTCAATTCTCGGACCCACTGGGTTGAGAGGTTGCTGCTCTATGAGGCCTTCTATGGCATCAAACCCTTCGATGGTTCCACCTACACTTAATCGGAGTGAAACGTCGGGTATTTTTGAAGCGATATCCTGCGCTTCTACCCCTTTGTATGGGGAGGTAATGAAAGCCTGCGCTCCGCAATCCTTGATTATGTATTCAATTTCCGGAGCGGTTAAGCGAGAGCTGATAGCGGTATAGTACAAGCCGGCATAGTGGGCACCCCAGCATATTGGCAAGAATTCAAGCCGATTCTCAAGGCACAAAGCAATATGGTCTCCAGGTTTAAATCCGGCATTCTGTAGGAGATTAGCTACTTTTTCTGCGTACGAATCGAGCTCTTCGTAAGTCATGCTTTCGCCAGTGTCTGACATTATGAGAGCTAGTCTATTTGGATCACTTTTCGCAAAAATGCCCGGATACATAACTTTCCTTAATTAAATCTTCTGGTGTCTTTCAAAGTAATTACCAACATACCTCTAACAGCTAGTCCAGCCCAATTAGACCTATTAGATAGTGAAAGATTGTGGCCAATCATCTGGCCGGATAAGAGCATCTGAACCACCATCAACGACAACCACTGAGCCACACATAAAGTCTGCTGCATCAGATAACATCATCTCGATCCATCCGGCGATAATTTCGGGGGACCCAAAATCCCCAACAGGTACTGGCAACGTCCGTATAGCATCACCGAACTCTTCATCGTCAAGGCCTCCCTGTAGAAGTGGGGTGAGTATCGCCCCAGGGGCGATAGCGTTCAATCTGATTCCAGAACCCGCCCATTCTGTTGTAGGGGCAGTTCGACGGACGAAACGAGCTACCGCTGTTTTTGAAGCGGCATATGCTATAGCCATTGCAGCCATCCCAGAATAGTCTCCGAGAATTGCTTGGATTTTCTCCTCATGAAATTCGAGGCAGGCATCTATGAGCACCTCAGGGACATTTGGAGTAATCGTCGTTGAGTTAGAAGAAACAGCTACTACTTTTGCATTACTTTTTGAAGATAGTAATCCTTCTCGTAATCCGGTTAGCAGCTGGACGGTTCCTAGCCAGTTGATTGAAATCATTTTTGCCGGATCGCATGGTGGCCCAACGCCTGCAGAGGTCACAACACCGTCCAAAACTCCGTTGGCTTGATCAAGGGTTTCTGCTATAGCTTGACTTCTTCCTTCTTGATTGCTCAAATCTGCTATAACTTCGGCATCTTTAAGGTCGATTCCAATGACGGTGGCGCCTTTAAGCTCTAAAGATTGGCGCAAAGATAAACCGATGCCAGATGCACTACCTGTAATGGCGATAGTCTTTTCTCTGTCGAATTGCATATCAAAGTTTTAGACTATGTATCCCAGAATAAACAATCTC
>JAQWQL010000038.1 GCA_029244605.1 Acidimicrobiales bacterium
CCAAAATAACCTTATTAGTAAATTTCTGTATGTACGGGATAGCTTCTACTAGCGCCCTGGCTCTTAGTTCTGGGCTAAACCCAAAAGACGAGTCTGAAGCGACTTCTTCGACGCCCGTCATGACCGGTACCCTGCGTTTATATCGATGTAACCGTGAGTTAGGTCGCAGGTCCAGATGCTGGAAGTACCATTTCCTATTCCTACATCAACCCGAATAGAGATCTCTTGACCCGAAAGATGGTCCGCTGCGCGAGATTCTTTATAGCTTGTAGATTGCATGCCTTGTTCAGCGACAAGTTCATCCCCAATCCAGATCTTCAGCTTGTCTCGCTCTGCTAATTGTCCAGATTTTCCGACAGCCATGACAATTCTTCCCCAATTCGCATCTTCAGCTGCGATTGCAGTTTTGACGAGTGGCGAATTTCCTATAGATTTCCCGATTGCTTTCGCTGCAGCATCATCTTTAGCGCCAGTTACCGTAATCTCGACAAATTTTGTGGCACCTTCTCCATCGCGAACTATTTGGTGAGCTAATTCAAGCATGACGCTATCAAGGGCATCTTCAAAATCAAGTCTGTGGTCTTCAACGCTGGCTCCTGATGCGCCAGTAGCAAAGGTTAGGACTGTGTCGCTTGTTGACGTATCTGAATCCACAGTTATGGAATTGAAGCTTTTGTTTACGGATTGTTCAGTCAATGTTTGTAGATCACCTTCATTCACTTCCATATCAGTAAAAATAAAAGCAAGCATCGTTGCCATATTCGGTGCGATCATCCCGCTCCCTTTCGCTATTCCTGCGATGAAGGACCCTGAATCCCCCACTCTGAAATAGGCGCCTTTAGGGAAAGTATCTGTAGTCCGGATTGAGTTAGCGGCTTCTTTCCACATTTTTGAATCCGGTCGTTCTAACCCACCAACCAGCGTTGAGAGATGTTCCGTTATAACTTGTGGGAGGAAAGGCTCTCCTATAACTCCTGTAGAAGCCAGAAATACTTCTTCTGGAGTTATTGAAGTTAATTTTGCAACCGCGTTTGCACAGCTCCCGACTACCTCTAGGCCTGCGTTTCCGGTAAAAGCATTCGCATTACCTGCATTACAAAGCAAGGCTCGGGCCGATCCTTTGCTTATCGATTGTTTACACCATTCCACAGGAGCCGATGGGCAAAGTGACTGGGTGAAGACACCTCCTACAGTAGTTTTAGGGGGAAGGATCGCCAGAAATAAATCATTTCTTCCGCTGTATCGCATTCCAGATGCAGCAACAGCGAATTGGACTCCTCCAATAGTAGGAATATCTGGAAAGGACTGGGGGGCTAAGGGTGAAGAAGTCATATCGATCCTAGGGATATAGGCCAAGGGATGGGACACCTAGAGTTTCTTCTAAGCCGAGGGCAAGGTTCGCATTCTGTATTGCCATCCCCGATGCCCCTTTCATCAAGTTATCGAGTGCTGAGATTGAGATAAGCATTCCTGTCCGTTCATCGACTCGTGCAGTGAGGTGGACAGTATTGGCGCCAAGAGCTGATTTCGTAGATGGAGGTCTTTCATCTACAACGAAGAAGGGCTCTTCTGAATAGAACGCATCAAGGAGATGCAAGGCTTCCTCGGTCGAGATTTCAGACTTTCTTTGCCCATAGCAAGTTGCGATAATGCCTCGATCAATCGGAGCGAGATGAGGAGTAAAGAGCACTGAAGTTGGGTTCCCGCCAAAGGCGGTCAAAGCCTGTTCAATTTCAGGTGTATGCCTGTGCGTCAGCAACCCATAGGGGGTGACATTTCCACTAACTGCACAGAATGTCGTGTGGTCTTTAGGTGGCCTGCCTGCACCACTTACACCAGTTATGAGGTCTACAATCATCGCCTCACTATCAATTACTTGTTCTTGCACGAAAGGCGCTAGCGCAAATACTGCTGCTGCTGCATTGCATCCAGTGGCAGCAATCAGGGGTGCCCTTTCGATTTTGGTTCTGAATAACTCTGGGAGTCCATAGACGAAATCATCAAGTAACTCTGGGCAGGTGTGTTCTGACCCATACCACTCCTGGTAAAGGGCAGGGTTTTTAAGGCGAAAATCTGAACCTAAATCTACAATGTGCCCTACCCTGCCGCATATGTCTGGGACGATGGATTGGCTGACACCATGAGGCAATGCACAAAAGACGAGATCCAGTCCATCGACTATTTCAGGGGTATACGAATCAAAGTTCGATATCGGATAAGCCGTTGAAAGACTTGGGTACAGGTCACGTATCGGAGTACCCGCTTGGGTTTCACCCGTTGCTACTTGAAGGTTAAATTCAGGGTGTGTCGCGATTAAACGGAGTAACTCTGCCCCAGTAAAGCCCGAGGCCCCTATGATTCCAATATTTTTCATAGTTCCAGTATAGCAAGAGTATAGTATAGTTATACGTATATAAGTATATATATACTATATTCGGAGTCTTGCATCAGTCTTTTTCTCAACCATCTGAATGCATTGAGCTCGCAGCGCCGACACCTCATCATCAGTCAAAGTTCGATCAGGAGCTTGGAATCGGAGCCTATATGCAAGACTGCGATGTCCATCTTCCATAGAGTCCCCAGAATACATGTCAAATAGCTTTACTTGCTGAAGAAGATCGCCGCCCGCCTTACGGATGTAGCCTGATATCGTAGCTGAGCTAACTGATTCAGGGACATCGAAAGCAAGGTCAACGTCGCTGGAAGGGTACTTCGAAACGTTCCGGTAGCTTTTCTTCCCAAGTGGACCCGATAAAACCTTTCCCAAGTTTAGCTCTAGCCACGCTACCCTTCCGTCAATTCCATAAGACGTTAAGACACGAGGGTCAACTTCGCCTATGTAGCCAGAGATTTTCCCTGCTATCAATATTTCGGCAGCTCGACCAGGATGCATTCCCGGAACCTCGCCAGAAGCCAGTTGAAGATTAGGAAGTTCCAATTCATTTCCGAGAACGTACAGAAGGTCGACTATTTCAGAAACATGAACACCAACCAACGCCACGGAAAGATGTTCGCGTTCGTCCGGCAGTAGTCCCCCATCTGCAGATACTGAAAAAACATGGCCGATCTCGAAGAACCGGAGATCATCAACTCTATGGGATTGATTATGTGCAATCACCTTTAGCTGGCCCGGCAAAAGAGAAGTACGTAGAAGCGACTCCTCCTGAACCAAAGGGTTGGTTAGACTTATTGCTTCTTCTGCTAGCCCAGCTGAACGAAGATCTCCGGGCGCTAGAAAAGGCATGGGCATCGTTTCGTCACAACCTACACCAACTAGTATCTCACGAACCCGCCTTCGATTTTTCTGGTATTGACTAAGTGCTCCTGGAGCCGTCCCTTTGGGAACTGTGCGTTTAATTTTTTCATATCCGAACATTCTTGCGATTTCCTCAGATATGTCGGTTTCAGTTTTTGTGTCCCATCTCCAAGTTGGAATTTCGACAGCGAGGTCACCCTTCTTGATAGAGACCCCAAACCCAATCGAATCAAGGTATGACTTCATGTCTTTTGCTGCGAGGTCAACCCCTATTAGGTTGTTAATTTTATCTGTTCTTACTTTGACCGAGTCTCGCGATGGCAAACTTCCGGTATCTTGCACCACTCCCGAGGCAATTTCAGCCCCTCCATCCGAAAGAAGATACGCTATCCGCTCCAATGCGCGTTCGATGTTTTCGCCATAATCCGCTCCCCTTCGGAAACGTATCGAAGCTTCACTCATAAGATTCAGCCTCTTGACAGTCCGAGAAATAGAGGGAGGGTCCCACCACGCCACCTCGATTAAGACATCAGTGGTTTCTTCAGAAATCTCTGTAGATAGCCCCCCCATGACTCCAGCTATACCTATTGCTTCTCCTCGAATATTCGCTATCACACCATCTTCGACTATCAGAGATCGGCCTTCTCCATCTAAGGTAGTGATGGTTTCCCCTTCGAGGGCACGCCTGATTGAAAGATGACCTTCAGGAACCTTCGCTAGGTCATAAGTATGGTTAGGTTGTCCGAGTTCAAGCATCACATAATTCGAAATATCAACAACGTTATTAATTGGTCGCATCCCTAGACTTAAGAGCCTGTTTTGTATCCACCGTGGAGACTCGCCGATTGAAACCCCAGCGGCAGCACGGACCGCAAATCTTCCACATAACGTTGGGTCAATGATTTCAACAGTTGCAAGGTCAGTCAATTTCGCACTGCCTTCCAAAAAGTCATAATTGGGATAGGAAAATGGGATGCCCAACGATGCAGCAAGGTCGCGAGCAACCCCAGCTATGCTCATCGCATCAGGGCGATTGGCATTTACTTCAAGGTCCCACAGAACATCAGGTTTAATACCCAATGCTTCCGAAATAGGCACTCCGGATGAATACGATTTCTCATCTGCTGGGAGAATCATAATTCCATCGTGATCATCCCCTAAACCGAGTTCCGCAGGAGAGCAGCACATACCATTTGATAGTTGACCACGAAGCTTCCGCTGAGAAATTTCCATTCCATCAGGGAGGGTGCTTCCTATCGTAGCAACTGGGATAAGGTCACCGACTTCCATATTGAAGGCACCACAGCAGATCTGAGTGGCGTTGCCATCTCCTAGGTCAACATCGACTAGCTGTATCCTTTCTGCATCTGGATGGGGGCGAAGATCTAGAATACGACCAACAACCACCCCAGAGAGGCCTTCGCCTAACATCGACATTTCTTCTACAGCCAAACCCAAATGGCTTAATCTTTCACCTAGGGAAATGGGGTCGCCTTCAATATCTGGGGCGAACTCTTTCAACCATGACAGTAGAACTTTCATAGCACCCCTAAAACTGCCTTAGGAATCGGGCATCATTAACCACTAATTCACGTATGTCATCAAGTTCAAACCTCATAGCCACTAGGCGGTCAATTCCAAATCCGAAAGCGAATCCCTGCCATTCTTCTGGGTCTATACCACAATTGGCAAGCACATTTGGATGTACCATCCCGCAGCCGCCAAGTTCCAACCAGCTCCCATCAGGCCGCGAAATATCAAATTCTGCTGATGGCTCAGTAAAAGGGAAATAGCTTGGGCGTAATCTAGATTTTACCTCAGATCCAAAAAATGCTTGAACGAATGAATCTATTGTTCCCGCAAGGTCTCCCATCGTGATTCCCTTATCAATCACGAGACCCTCTATCTGATTAAATGCCGGCAAATGCGTGGCATCTGCATTGTCTGTTCGAAACGTTCGACCTGGAGCAACTATAAATATCGGCGGCTGATGATTTTCCATTGTTCTGACCTGCACCGGTGAAGTGTGGGATCGCAGCATAACTTCTTCTGGATCACCTAGATTGACGAAAATCGTGTCAAAGTTTCCTCTCGCTGGATGCCAATCCGGTATGTTAAGAGCCTCAAAGTTATACCATGCGGTCTCAACCTCTGGTCCTTCAGCGACAGTAAAGCCCATCCCAACGAAAACATCCTCAAGGTGATCGCGCGCTTGAGTAATCAAGTGGAGGTGTCCTCTTCGTAAATTCTCGAATTGTTCCGTCAGGTCCAAACGCTCTGATTCAAACTGGCGATTCCAAACTTCCTCTTGAATAACTATTTCACGTTGCTCAAAGGCTTCTTCTATTAGCACTCGAACTTCATTTAATTCTTTACCAGCTGCCGCCCTCTCATTCTTCTGGAGTTGCCCTAAACCCTTTTTAGCCTCAGATAACTGAGACTTTTTCCCGAGGAATTTGTTGCGTGCTGCTACTAGGTCCTCGGTATTTTGAGATGATTCAGCTGCCCCTTGGGCTTCATCTACGAGTTTCTGATATTGACTCACAATTCACCGTCTTTAAAATTCGATACTCTCATTGTCGCAGGTTGAAGATACATAGTGCAGGGAATAAGTAGATAGTTTGCCAATGACTAGAATAATCGGATCAGCCAGCCGACTGAGTGATGTCAAAGATCATTGGCGGCCCTCTGGCGCCACACCTCGTAAGACACGACAGAAAGTGCGGCAGCTACATTAAGTGATTCAACTCCAGCTTCCATCGGAATCGAAATTTCTGCGGTGAGGCTATCTGGAGCTAATCCAGTCAAACCTCGGGTTTCATTTCCCACTACTAACGCTAAAGGATGATTAAAATTCAATGCATCATAAGAGGTCGACCCATGGCTATTCAAGCCCAATGTTCTTATCCCGCTTTGCTCACAAGATCTCAATACGTCGGGGGCATTGATCGAGCGGATCACTGGAATACGAAAGATCGCCCCTGCAGAGGCGCGAACAACTTTAGGATTGTAGATGTCCACAGAGCCTTCTGAAAATATCACGCCGTTAGCGCCAGCAGCCGCTGCAGTTCGAATGATCGTCCCGGCATTCCCTGGATCGCTGATTTCGAACCCAATCACCAAAAAATCTGGAGAGGAATTAATAAGTTCATCAAACGACAAATCAACCATTGATACGGTTGCTAAAACTGACTGTGGATTTTGCGTGGAAGCCACAGACTTCAACGTCGCAGCTTCAAGCTCCCAAATCTTTAACTCCTCAGAATTTAGTTCACCTATCCCAGAGATAACATGGCTGCTGTCTTCTGCAATGAAAATATCTATTGGTGCATTTCCCGTTAATGCCGCTTCACGCAAAAGACTTTGTCCTTCAATAACAAAAGTATTTGTTTCGTCGCGGTATGCACCTTTCCGTAAGAGCTTCCGCAATTCCCTTACTTTTCGGCTGCCTTTAGATACAGCGACCATTTCCGCTATCAGCCTAATTGATCAGCATTTGCCTTATTTGCTACGTCAACCAGTTCAGCAAATGCAGCTGGGTCGTTGATAGCGAGATCAGAAAGATTTTTTCGATCGACTTCCACTTCGGCATTCTTGAGTCCACTGATAAAACGGCTGTAGGTGGTTCCATGCTGACGACATGCCGCATTAATACGCTGAATCCACAATTTCCTAAATTCGCCTTTCCTGGCTCGTCGATCACGAAAAGCGTAATTACCACTGTGCATGACCTGTTCGTTGGCTGAACGGAAGGTCCTACTTTTATTCCCGTAATATCCTTTAGCCTTGCCGAGTACCTGACGTCTGCGCTTTTTTCGGTTTACTGAAGTTTTTGTTCTTGCCATTGCTCTTCTCCTCTGTCAAACATAAATAGATCGATCTAATATCTAATTACAGTCAATTCAAATGCTATATTCCTAAATTCCGTCGCACTGCGGGAGCATCTGCCTTACTTACTTCTGCTGGTGTCCGCGCTTGCCGCTTGCGTTTTGGAGACTTAGCTTCCGCCAAATGGTTTCTATGCATGCGTCCACGCTTAAGTTTTCCCTTAGATGTTTTCTTGAATCGCTTAGCTGAACTCTTGTGAGTTTTCATCTTTGACATATTCTTTCTCCATTCAATTTCGGTCCAGATTCGCAGTAACTGGGTCTGGAACTCTAATTCTGATCATTCAATACCGTCTACACCTTGACGATTATTTTAGAACTCTTCTTGTTCTTGATCGTCTAGCAGCTGCTTCTCTTTGGCCTTGCGAAGGTTAGCGATAGCTTTCTTATCTGGGCCAAGAACCATAGTCATATTCCTGCCGTCAAGCTGGGGATAGGCTTCAAGAATTGCAATATCTTCCATAAGCTCTGCGACATTATCGAGAATTTTTCTTCCCAATTCGGGATGTTGTACTTCTCGCCCACGAAACATAATCGTCAATTTCACTTTGTGCCCATCTTCGAGAAATTTACGGACCTTATTTGTTTTCGTATTAAAATCACCTTTGGCGATCTTGGGTCGATATTTAAGCTCTTTTACTACAATATTTGTGCTTTTCTTTCGAGAGTCTTTCGCCCTTTGCGCCGCCTCATACTTGTATTTGCCATAATCCATTATTCTACAAACTGGTGGGTTCGCATTCTCAGCTACTTCTACCAAGTCGAGGTCGAGGTCTCGGGCTTGTTCTAGAGCCACGTCAATTGGAGTGATACCTATTTGTTCTCCTTCTGGAGAAACAAGACGAACTTCGTCAGCGCGTATCGACTCATTAATACGAGGCTCTATGTTCCCAGCTATGTCAAGCTCCTGATCAAGTTAAATCTCCTTTAGATAATTAATCATTAAACCACTGCCTCATGTGGTTTCCGATATAAATAAACGGTGGGCCAAGAAAATCAGCACCCACCGCACTTACGTCAAACTACGACTTGTGTTGCACCCGTACCACGAGAACCACAGAATGCTCCATGATCCCATCTTTTGATGTTGCCAGGTGACTGCCTCTCGACAGCACTTCTTGATCCCAAATATTACTTTTGAGACAACACCAGAGTACCAGAGAAACTTTCAGATTAGGCACCTACCTATATAGAGTTCATATAGAACTATTCAAGGAGAGAAAATGAGCATTTGGACGCCAAGCGGAGAACACGATATCCCTAAAGATGAAAATGATGGGAGTGACCCCATTGAAGATGTAAGTGGACTTCCTGGGTTTGATGAATTAAGTCCAGGTGAACAGGAACAAGCCCGCGCTATGGCAGCAGAGCTAGCTGAGGCGCGGAAGCGTTTATCGGAAACGCCTGCCGCGGATATCATCGCAAATCATGTGATGGGGATATACGAATTAGCTGCAATCCACTTATCTAACCAGCCACCTTCTATAGACGAAGCAAAAATTGCGGTCGATGCCATGAGCGGCGTATTGTCTGTGTTGCAGGGACGCCTCGGACAAAATGAAAACGTACTCCGGGAAGCGCTTCAACAAATACAAATTGCCTTTGTGCAAGTATCTGAACAAAGTGAGCTAAGAGAAGATCCCCAATCGGAACCTGAAACGGATAATACCTGATAGTGCAATTTGTACGACAAGGAAATTAAGGAAAGAACAATGAGCGCTGAAGAACTAATCGCCGAAATAAATGAAATCGAAATATGCTATTCGCTCGCTGGACCTGTCGATGGGGACCCGCTTCTCCTCATTATGGGACTCGGGGCACAGCTAATCGGATGGCCAATCGAATTCGTTGAATGTCTAACCGCTGAAGGGTTTAGGGTTATCAGGTTCGACAATCGCGACAGTGGATTATCAACGAAGACCGGCGGGGATCCGCCAGAAGCAATGAACCTACTAGCTAAAGCGTTAAGCAAAGAGCAGGTCGAATCTACTTATTCATTGTCCGATATGGCCGATGACGCTGTTTCGCTATTAGATTTTCTGGGATTCCAATCAGCTCACATTGTCGGAGCGTCAATGGGCGGAATGATCGCTCAGACATTGGCGATTGATCATCCGGAATATGCCCTCTCCCTAACTAGTATCGGTTCGGCAACTGGCGCCCCTGAGCTTTTCACCCCGACAGAAGTAGCACTAGAAGCTATAGTTGGTGATACTCCGGAGACCCGAGAAGAAATTATCCAAACAAACATAATCGGATCTCGCTCTCTTGCAGGTCCGCTATGGGACGAAGAGTACGCTGCTATACAAGCTGAAAGAAACTACGACCGAAGTTTTTGTCCTGAAGGAGTTGGCTTCCAGATAGGTGCTATCGCTATGAGCGGCGATAGAACCGAAAAACTCAACAACCTTTGCCTGCCGACACTAGTTATTCATGGCCGTGTAGACCCCTTACTTCCGCTTCACTGCGGAATAGCGACAGCTGAAGCGATCCCTGAGTCTAAGTTGTTGGTCTATGACGATATGGGACATGATTTACCTCCGATTTACTGGTCAGAAATTTCAGAAGAAATTCGAAATTTAGCCAGCAACGCTTAGGGAAAGAACAAGACACAAATATATTCCGTCACTACGAACGTGCACATCTTAAAAGTATTTTCTACGATCTAGGTATGACCCCTGAAATTGACTACAACCCATTTGCGCCCGAAACGCTAAACGACCCTTTTCACGAATACAAAAAATTGCGCAACGAATGCCCAGTGCACCAGTTCAATGAATTCTCCCACCCGCTTTTTACCGTTACCCGCTATGAAGACGTTGTACAGCTACTAACAAACATTGAAATGTGGTCGAGCCATTACGGGCAAATGCCGCGTTATTCCGTCCAAGGATGCTTGTTCAGTGACCCTCCCCAGCACACGTGGTATAGAAAACTCATTCAGAAAAGCTTTGCACCCCGCCATGTCGCTGCGATGGAAGGTGAAATCACTTCCCTAGTCGATCAGCTTCTCGATGAAATGGAAAGCAAGAAACGGGCAGACCTCCACGATGCTTTAGCATGCCCCTTGCCAGTATTGGTCATAGCGAAGATCTTAGGTGTTCCGACCGAAGACATCGACCAATTTAAGGCCTGGAGTGACCAGCAACTAGCAGAGGCGAGTGCACCAGACATGCAAGCACCAAAGGCTGCGCGAAAAGCAATGGAGGAGTACCTTTTGCAACAGCTAGAGGACAGAAGAACAATCCTTATCCAGAGCAATCTCTCCCCAGAAACTGCTGACCCAAGCGTCGCTGGGACAGTACTTCCAGACGATGTCATAACAGGAATTCTACTAGCAGAGGTAGACGGGAGAAAACTAAATGATGCTGAACGTTTAGTTATGTTAAATCAACTTCTTGTCGGAGGCAATGAAACAACTACCTCACTTCTAACGAACATTTTCTGGCGTCTTTTGGAAAGTCCGGAACTCTTCCATCAGGTTAGAAGCGACCCTTCTCTGGATGCGATTGCCATCGAGGAAAGCCTCCGAATGGATGCCCCTGTCCTTGGCCTCTATAGAACAAATACTGAAGAGATAGTTTTCAACGGAGTAGAAATACCCGAACGATCAAAGGTAATGGCTACATTTGGTGCAGCGAATCGAGATCCAGAAATTTTCGAAGATCCTGATACCTTTAAACTCGACAGAAATCCCGAAGAGCTTAGAAAACATGTTGCGTTTGGCCTCGGCCACCATTTTTGCCCAGGCGCCCAACTTTCAAGGCTTGAAGCGAAAATCGCGCTTCGCGCTGTTGTAGACAGATTTCCAAATCTACGACTAGATGGCGAACCACAAAGGATCGAACCTTTTCTCCTCTGGGGAAAGAGAACTCTTCCTGTTCGCTGGGACTAAGGAACTATCTTTGAAATCGGAAGTTCTATGATGTCTGTAGCTCCAGCTTCTCTTAGGTCCGGAATTAGAATATTTATTTGATCTTTCTCAACAACAGTCTCAACAGCGAAGCCGTCACCTTTTGACAACTCGTTTACTGTGGGGGATTTCATTGAGGGGAGCTTGTCTAAGACTTGCCCAAGGTTGTCAGACAGCACATTCATTTTGACCATGACTTTACCGCGGGCATCAAGAACGCCTTGCAAAAGAGTGCGAATCTGCTCCATGGCTTGCCGCTTTTCTGGATCTGCAAAGGATGCTGGATTGGCGATAAGTTCCGTATAACTTGTCAAAATAGTATCGACAATCTTCAAGCCTGCAGCTCGAAGTGCCCTTCCAGTTTCCGTAATATCGACCACTGCATCTACAATTTCAGGGGCCTTAGCCTCTGTAGCTCCATAGGACAGTTGAATATCTGCGTCAACGCCTTTGGACAAGAAGTACTTAGAAGTAAGCGAAGGGTATTCAGTGCTTACCTTTACCCCTTGGGGAAGATCACTCACCGAGCTCCATGGGCTTTCTTCAGGAACCGCAACAACGATTCGTACTGGACGCTCAGTGTTTTTGCTATAGCGAAGTTGCCCGAGAGTTTCCACATGACTTTCGGTCTCTTCGATCCAATCACGGCCAGTGATACCTAGATCGAATAATCCATCTGCGACATACCGACCAATCTCTTGAGGGCGCAGAATTCTGACTGACTCCACTCTGGGGTCATCAATCATTCCTTTGTAGTCAACATCTGACCCTCTACTAACTGACAAACCCGCAGAAGTAAAGAGTTCAAGAGTTGATTTTTCTAAAGAGCCTTTTGGCAAAACGAGTCGAAGCATACATCTAACCGTAGCGTCTATCACATCATGAGATGGTCTATTTAATTAACTTTGGGACAACTGATACTTGAAAATCATCGCCGAGCTGTGAAAGCTTTACTATCTGCCCACGCCATAAGTCCTCCACCGGCACAGCCCCATTGCCAGAAAGCATCGACACAGCGTTATCTCCTCCAAATAAAGCAGCTGCAAAGAAAATTTCATATCTATCTACAAGACCTGACGAATGGAACTTACTGATAGTATTTCCTCCGCCTTCAACCAGCAACTGAAGAACCCCACTCTCACCCAATTCGTTCAAAATATTTTCAATTTCACCACTCTTTTCAATACACGGGTGAACTAACGCGCCCTGAGGTGCTTTCCCTAGAACCACGCGCTTTGGGTCTAGAGCACCCTCTGAAGCTTCCTGAGGCACCCAATCGCGAACAGTTAGTCTTGGGTTATCCTTTCGAACTGTTCCTGCTCCAACACAAACGGCATCAGAATATGCACGTAACCTATGAGCTTCTTGTCGTGCCGCTGAACCGGTGATCCATTGACTGCTTCCATCTGCTGCAGCTATCTTGCCATCTAAGCTTGCAGCGACTTTTACCACAACATATGGGCGGCCTGTCATTCTATGGTGTAGATAGGGAAGCAATTGAGCTCTTACCTCTTCTTCTTTTACGCCAACTTCCACGTCAATACCGTTCGCCTGAAGTGATGCTATCCCTTGACCGTTTACTTTCTCGTCTGGGTCAACCACACCA
Organism: Acidimicrobiales bacterium; assembly: GCA_029244605.1. GTDB lineage: Bacteria > Actinomycetota > Acidimicrobiia > Acidimicrobiales > UBA8592 > UBA8592. The sequence goes on from JAQWQL010000038.1 coordinate 12,663, forward strand.
ACAACAACTCTTTTCACTCCAGCTTCAATGAGCGCCTTGGTGCACGGTGGAGTATTTCCAGTGTGGCAACACGGCTCGAGGGTCGAGTATAAAGTTGCACCATGAGTAGTGGACCCCGCCTTCGCAAGACACTCCGCCTCTGCATGGTCCCCACCAACTGGCGATGTCGCTCCATCAAATATTTCCCCAGCAGGAGTTACTAGGACGGATCCAACCCAGGGGTTCGGAGAAGAGCTGAGACGCGCCCTATCGGCATTCCTGATAGCTCTTGCCATCATTTCATCATCTTTGCCCATTATGGATGACATTTATCAATTGCCGGATTCTGTAGGGTGAGGGTCTGCATTATCTTCAAGAAGGCGAACAGCGTGTCCAATAACGTCAAGAACAGCTTCTAGGCATTCGACGCTTCCCTTAGCTGAACCTGGCACATTTAAGATGAGGCTAGACCCTATAGTCCCCGCAACAGCTCGAGAAAGCCTCCCTAGGGGGTTAGTCAAACGCATAGCTTCAGCAATCCCTGGCGCTTCTCGCTCAAGAACCATACGCGTTCCTTCCGGAGTTTGATCTCGAGGTCCAAACCCTGTGCCTCCAGTAGTTACAATCAACCCATGAAAGTCCTCAGCAAACTCCAAGAGCGCATGAGACACAGAGTCTTTCCCGTCCTTAATAGTGGCACGCTCTTTAACCGCCCACCCTGCTTCCTCAAGAATTCTCTGAAGATTCTCACCTGAAGTGTCCTTACGTTCACCTACTGCTACCCCGTCAGATACTGTCAGTATTTTTGCATCAAGCACTAAAGAGTCATCCATAGACAAATTCTACTGGATTTACGCAATTCTCCTATGGCGATTAGGGCACATCACTCAATCCTCCATTTGAATATACACATCCCATCAGTTCCATGATCTTGTGGGAGTATCAACCCACCTTCACCGTTCCTTCGCCATATCGGGTCTTCAACAGGTACCGGCAAAGCTCCATCCACCGTCTTTGTGAACTCTGATGCCACCGACAAAGTCTCTGCCTTTGTTGTGGTGCACACACTATAAATAAGCTCGCCTCCAGCTCTAACCAAATTTTTCGCAGCTCGTAATAAACTCATCTGAAGATTCGCCAATCGAGCAATATCTTCTTGCCTGATTCTCCACCGTGCATCAGCTCGGCGATGAAGGACCCCTATACCTGAACATGGGGCATCTACCAAAACTTTGTCAAATGCCTTTTCAGCGAAACAAGGTTGAGTTCCATCAGTCGTGACTTGCCATACTGTGTCCACCTGCAAACGTTCTATATTCTCCGCAATCAGACGACTTCTAGACATATGAAGGTCAGCGGCAACTACAAATGCCCCTTCGGAAGCCATAGCTGTTGCTTTACCTCCTGGGGCTGCACATAGGTCAAGCACCAGTTCCTCCTGTTGAGCTCCAATGCTCTGGACTACCCACTGCGAGGATAGGTCTTGTATGTACCCGTCCTCCCGTTCCGTTACTACGGGAGAGTCATTCATGTGTTCAAGCATCGCCAGCCCTTCATCTTCTCCGTGCTCTAATCTCACGAGTTCATAAATCCAATCTGGGTAACTGAGTCGAATACCTTCATTAGGCCATTCGATAGGAAGGCTCTCTGCAACTCTCCGAAGAACAGCGTTAACAACACCCTTGTTCTTTTTTGAACTTGCCTCTACGGTTGTGCTGACCGCTGCATGCGGAGGAATTCGGGTATACAACAACTGGTAAGCCCCGATTCGAAGAGATGCACGTAAAACAGCTGGTGGGGGCTTCATAAGAAACCTATCAACAGCCCAATCCAAGGCCCGCTGCATTCTTGTAGCACCATAAACCATTTCGGCAACTAAGTTTCTGTCGCGTTGCTCCAAGTTGGATTTCTGGAGGGCACTTGCAACAACTAAGTTCGCATAACTTGCAGATTCATCAATACGGCGAATGCATCCGATAGCTACTTTCCTTGCTTCAACCCCATCATTCAAAGGAAAACTTTGACTATCCATCCTTGAAATACCCACTGGTTACTCCCTGAAGCCCATTGAGCCAATCTCGAGCAGGCATCTCTTTCTTGCCTTCTGGCTGAACCATAATTAATTCAATTGTCCCATCCCCAGAGCCCACCAACAGGCCTTTGAATTCTCCAGCATGCAAGTTGCTTAAGCTACCAACCTTTGCTGAATGCACTCGCAAGCGCCTCCCCAAAACGGTAGTCCAAGCTCGCCCTATCCGAATAAGCCTCAAAATTTCTTCAGTGGAGCGCTCCCACGATATCTCAAGCTCAGCGTTCGTGATTTTGTGAGCGTATGTGACCTCACCCTCCTGCACAACCGGCACACCGAGACCTCCTTCTAAAGACCGCAGAAGTAGTTCCACACCAACTGA
>JAQWQL010000045.1 GCA_029244605.1 Acidimicrobiales bacterium
GGTCAAGGCCGGCTACTTCATCTTCTTCAGATACTCTGAGTCCAATTGTTGCATCGAGGCCTTTTGCAATGATGAACGTCACGATGAATGAGAAAGCTATCACCGATCCCATAGCTGCGAGTTGGTCTACAAAGAGTTCCCCGCCGCCGAAGAAAACACCATCCTGGAATCCACCGGGCTCGCTGTTGATAGCTGAGTTATCTGCGAACAAACCGAGGAGTAACCCACCGATGATGCCGCCTCCACCGTGAACGCCGACCACGTCAAGGGAGTCGTCGTATCCAAACTTGTTTTTCAGCCCAATTAAGAAGTAACACCCTACTCCTGCTACAAGCCCAAAGATAACGCTTGAGAGGCCACCGACATATCCGGCTGCAGGTGTTATAGCTACCAGAGCAGCTACGACGCCAGAGCAAGCTCCGAGAGTTGTCGCTTTCCCATCGCGGTACCATTCGATGAGCATCCACCCAATCATTCCAGCGGCAGCAGCAACAAAGGTGTTAAGTAACGCTTGCACAGCTTGCCCGTTAGCTGCTCCAGCTGATCCTGCGTTGAACCCGAACCAGCCAAACCAAAGGATGCCGGTTCCCAGCATGACAAGAGGCAGGTTATGTGGGGGTGATGACTCGCTAGGCCAGCCTTTCCGTTTTCCAAGAACAATTATCAGCGCAAGCGCTGCAGCTCCAGCATTTATGTGAATGGCAGTACCACCTGCGAAGTCGATCGCACCCATACCGTCATGCCACCCGCTATATACCCAATAAGTAACCGGTGTATACACAATCAAGGTCCAGATAGGGACGAAGATCACCCAAGCTGAAAATTTCATACGATCTGCGACCGCTCCGGAGATAAGGGCAGGTGTTATAGACGCAAACGTCATTAAGAAAGCAACGAAAATAAGATCATCAGGTTTCATATTTAATCCATCAAGGCCGAACTGATCCCAGTTACCGATCAAGTCACCGCCCCAAAAACCTGATCCATCTGAGCTATTTCCAAGTGTCCAAGAAAAAGTAACCCAAAGCAATGGGACAATTCCTATGCAATACAAATTCATATTAAGCATATTGAGGACATTTTTGGATCTATCCATGCCCCCGTAGAACAACGCCAACCCCGGTACCATAAATACGACAAGTGCTGTCGAAATCAGCATCCATGCAAAATCACCTGTTTCCATATTGTTCCCTTCTATTGCATGCGCTAATCGAGCGCAGTTGTAAAAAATTGAGTAATTTTCTTCATAGTAATGGGCGTTGATTTCTGATTTGTTTCGAGAGTGTTAACTCTTACCCATATTTACTTGTATGTAGGTTCATTAGAGGTGAGAATGAGAAAATGGGAGTACGCGATGATTGCAGACATTACAGCAGTAGGACAGTCCAGTCCGGAGAAGTAGTACAACGCTGCCGAATCGGAAGTAACGAAGAAATGCCCTTTGGTTGCCCAGATAATTGCCTTTTTTTTGAAGGACGCAATATATCTGACGCTGGCTGGAATCGGTAATCCATAGAGTCGCCAATAGAAAAACTTCTCTGCCGCAAGTTTGAGTTAGGACGATACAGATCTTCCGATTAAAGTCCTTTTGTGACAAAAAAAGTAAAAGGAATGCTTATTTTTGCCTTAGCTGCGTTCTGCGCGAGTGTGGCCTTCCCTTTTGTTGCTTCAGCTTTAGACAATGAAGCTGCTTTTCGTGGCACCGTTAGGGTAGGGCGAGAAGTTATTCCTGACGTTACGATAACAATCTTGGATGATGCCGGTAAGGAAATTGGGTCAACTGCTTCGGGTGAAGATGGCAAATGGGAGATCCCAATCCCTTCTATAGGTGAATATAGTGTTCAACTAATCGGCCCTCTCCCAGAGGGAGTTACCGTGAAAGAAGGAGCAGCATCAGAAGTTGCTGTTCTAGTAGAAGAAATTCGAACAACTTCAGTAGGTTTTCAGTTAGAAACAAGCGAGCAGAAAAATATTTTAGAAATCCCACCTACTTGGGAGAGATTGCTCAACCGGATGGTTAGCGGGTTAAAGGTAGGACTTCTCGTTGCTTTAGCTTCCATAGGGCTTTCACTAATTTTTGGTGTAACAGGTCTGGTCAATTTCGCTCATTCAGAAATGGTGGCTTTCGGGGCAGTTATAGCTCTTGTTCTTGAGTCATCTATGGGGCTAACTGGAGGTTTATTTCCTATAGCTGTAATTCTCGCTGTTGTTATAGGTGGGTTTCTTGGTCTTTTCCTGGAAAAGGGTATCTTTGGGCCGCTTAGGCGAAAGAAAATGACAAATATTTCTCTTATGGTTGTTTCAATCGGACTTGCTTTTCTTATGCGCTACCTAATGCTGATCTATCATGGCGCCGAGCCAAAAACGTATACCTCATTCAAGATTCAGACTGGGGTTTCACTTGGCCCGATCGAACTCCCACCGAAGGACTACTACATCATTTCAATTGCCTTTGTTGCTCTTGTTGCGGTCGGAATCCTGCTTCAGCGGACGAGACTGGGAACATCGATGCGCGCTGTGTCCGATAATCCAGCATTGGCCGAGTCATCAGGAATAGATGTGAATAGAACCATCATGTGGGTGTGGATTTTCGGCAGTGCTTTAGCCGGTATGGGGGGAATCATGATCGGACTTACCCAAGTTGTTGAATGGCAAATGGGTGAGAAAATTCTTCTCTTAATTTTTGCCGCTGTTACTTTAGGGGGGCTAGGAACGGCATATGGCGCGATGGTCGGTGGTATAGCAATAGGTCTCGCTTCGGAAACATCAACGTTCTGGCTTGACAATGACCTGAAGTTCTTAATTGCTTTAGCTGTTCTGATCGTGATTCTACTTGTTAGGCCGCAAGGTATTCTCGGTATCCGTGAAAGGCTCGGATAAGTATCATGATTATGAACCTTCTCGCCGGAATTGATATAAGTAAGTTGCTGGGCTTGGCTTTGCGAACTTCAATTGGAGTTCAATCTGCAGTATTTGCTTTAGCTGCTGTAGGGCTAAACCTTCATTACGGCTATACAGGGCTACTGAACTTTGGTGTTGTGGCTTTTATGGCCGCAGGAGCATACGGGATGGCGATTTTCTTCACACAAGGATGGCTTGGAGGTTCTATCCTGCTAGCCATTGCTGCTGGTTTAGTTTTCGCAGTCGGTATCGCTTTAAGTATCGGCCTTCCCTCTCTGCGATTACGGGCAGACTATCTTGCAATAACTACGATTGCGATTGCTGAAGTGCTTCGCATTTCCTTTAGATCCCAGAGGCTTCTAGACCTTACAGGAGGGCCATTCGGACTTCCCAGTATCGAAGACCGGAATGCGGAAGTGTCATTTTCCGAAATCATAACGGTTGATTGGAATCCAATAAACGATGGTATATACGGATTCTGGCGATTGAGATTTGATGAACAGACGCTCTGGGTCATGATTCTTGGATGGACTCTGGTCCTTCTCTCGACCTTACTGATTTGGGGATTGATGCGATCCCCATGGGGGAGAGTCATCAAAGCAATCCGAGAGGATGAAGATGCAGCTCGGGCCTTAGGGAAAAATGTCTTCTCATATAAGCTCCAGAGTTTAATTATCGGGGGGATGATCGCATCGCTTGCTGGGGTTACTCGAGCAATGAATACAGGATTTGTTGAGACTCAACAGTTCAAACCTCAAACGACATTTTTTATCTGGACCGTCTTAATCTTAGGTGGAGCTGCATCTATCTGGGGTCCGGTTATTGGAGCGATGGCCTTCTGGTTCATAATCATATTTGTAGAGGAACTCCTTAGGCAGATGGTTGATTCAGGATGGGTCCCGGAAGCTGTTCTCGCATCAAACGATATTGCCAGCGTAAGGATGATCATGATGGGCGTCATGCTTGGTGTTTTGATGATCTGGCGACCTCAGGGCCTTGTAGGGAAAAAAGAGGAGGCACAGATCGATGTCAGATAGCGCTCCCCTGAATTCGTTTCCAGCAGAAATTGGTTCATCTAAACCTGATCCGATTTTGACTGTAGATGATATGGTGCGCACTTTCGGAGGTTTACGAGCAGTAGATATTAACCATCTTGAAGTTCAACGCGGCATTATCACAGCATTTATCGGCCCAAATGGAGCAGGAAAAACTACCCTCTTTAATCTCATTACCGGATTTGATAAACCGGACTCTGGATCTTGGGTTTTCGATGATGCTTCTATCGGGGGGAAAGCTCCTCATATCATCGCTCAAGCAGGAATGGTCCGAACCTTTCAGTTAACAAAATCATTAGCCAAAATGACTGTTCTTGACAATATGCTTCTCGGGGCGTCAAATCAACGCGGCGAGCGACTTCGATATGCATTGGTTCCGACCCAATGGAAGAAACAGGAACGGCAAGTACTAGAGAAGGCGGAAGATTTACTCGATAGGTTTAATTTGGCTCATATGCGAGATGAATACGCCGCAACACTCTCAGGCGGCCAGAGGAAACTACTTGAAATGGCTCGAGCTCTAATGTCGGAACCAAGATTAATTCTTCTCGATGAGCCTATGGCGGGAGTTAATCCTGCACTTGTCGAGTCCTTGTTGCAGCACATTGAAAATCTCCGCGATGAAGGTGTAAGTGTTCTCTTTATAGAACATGACATGGATGTGATAATGGGGATTTCGGATTGGATAGTTGTTCTTGCTGAAGGAAGAATTATTGCCGAGGGGACACCGAGTGAAGTATCAAAGAACCCAGCAGTAATCGATGCTTATCTCGGTAGTTCAATTGCAGAGGAGCTCAAAGATGTCTAAAAATGGCGAAAGAGAAGTAGTTCTATCCTCAAAGGACGTAGTAGCCGGATATCTTCCAGGTGTTGATATTCTGACTGGCTGCAACTTTGATCTCTACAAGGGTGAGTTAGTTGGAATTATTGGTCCCAATGGGGCAGGAAAATCAACTTTGGTGAAAAGCATGTTTGGACTTGTTGAAGTGAGAAGTGGAGTGGTCGAGCTTATGGGAGAAGCGATAACGAATCTTCCAGCGCATCAACTTGTGGAAAAGGGTGTTGGATTTGTTCCTCAAACAGAAAACGTATTCCCTTCCCTTACAGTGAGTGAAAATCTTGAAATGGGAGCTTACCAACTTCCAAAGCAACAAGTAGAGAAAAGAATTCAGGCGATTACGGATCTTTTCCCAAGGCTTGGAGAAAGAATCCGGCAACGAGCGGGGCTCCTCTCAGGTGGTGAACGACAAATGCTTGCTATGGGAAGAGCATTAATGATGGAGCCGAAGGTGCTTCTCCTCGATGAGCCTTCTGCTGGGTTATCTCCTGCGTTGCAGGTAGAGGTATTTGAAAACGTGACATCTATTAATAAAACCGGGGTTTCAATTGTGATGGTTGAGCAGAATGCGACAAGATGTCTAAAAATAAGTGACAGGGGCTATGTTCTCGATCAAGGGAAAAACGCCTACGATGGCACCGGCAAGGACCTCCTAAACGATGAGAACGTTATCAAACTCTATCTAGGGACATTAGCCCAGTCGTAGATTGGAAGAACCTGCAGTCGGGTCAATTAGAGCGTTCAAGCAGTAATTCTTCTATAGAAATCACATAGCCGGAGTAGAAAGGGCCGAACTCAGCATATTCTGCTGAAGCTTCATCGAAACGCATGGTGTAGACAACGTCTTTGAGATCATCGGGGTGAACACAAAATAAAGTAACCCCCCATTCATAATCATCTACTCCAGTTGAGCCGGTGATGACCTGCAGTACGCGCCCTGAGAATTTTCGTCCTGAAGCTCCATGCTCGTACATCAATTCTTTTCTTTTCTCAAAAGGTAATGTGAACCAGTTCTGAGTGGGATTCCTCCGTTTAGACATCGGATAAAAGCACCATGCTTTTTTATCGTCTGGAGGAAGCTCAGGGTAAAGCCTTGCGTTACGCATCTCTTCTGGAACACCTTGGGCGTATTCAGAAATTTCGGTTAAGGACACGTAGGAATCTACAATCTCTAAACCTGATGCAGCAACAGCAGTTTGGAAAGACCGTAACTGTACCCAATCGTTACTCAATACCATAAAGGCAACGTCAGCCTTATGGCCAAGGATGGATACTGTAACAACTTGCATCGATGATGCTCTTGCCGTTTCAATCGCCTGAAACAATTTGCCCTTTTCATTGTGGAATAGCTGTTCTGGTATTTTACAAAAAAGGTGTAGGACCCCTAAACCTTCAGCCGTCTGGAGTGAGTTGCTATCCATGTTTAAAGTCTACGGTAGAAACTTCATACCGGTTCAATTGCCTATAGAGATTAGATCCCTTAGAAATCCATATCAGGCATACCAGCGGCCGCTGCACTCTCTTCGGGCGCATCAGCGATTACTGCCTCAGTAGTCAGAAATAAAGCTGCGATTGACCCAGCATTCTGTAGTGCTGATCGTGTTACCTTCGCTGCATCAATGATTCCAGCCTTCACTAGGTCTACATATTCTCCGCTTGATGCATTGAGTCCGTTTGCCCCTTCGAGATTTCGTACTTTTTCAACGATAACTCCACCTTCTAGCCCAGCATTAACTGCTATCTGTTTTAGAGGAGCTTCTAAGGCTTTTGCTACTAGACGAGCACCGGTTGCTTCATCATGATTATCAATTTCTTGCATTGTGGCCAAAACCTCTGCCTGGGCGCGAAGTAAAGTTACCCCACCTCCAGCAACGACACCCTCTTCGATTGCAGCTTTTGTCGTTGAGACTGCGTCTTCAATTCGATGCTTTTTCTCTTTTAATTCAACTTCCGTTGCGGCGCCCACTTTCAGAATTGCTACACCACCTGAAAGTTTCGCTAGCCTTTCTTGAAGTTTTTCTCTGTCGTAATCAGAATCAGTATTTTCAATTTCAGCTTTGATTTGTGCGATTCGGCCGTCAACGTCTTCACGGTTACCCGATCCTTCGATAATTGTTGTTTCATCTTTTGTTATGACTACCTTGCGTGCTTCTCCAAGTAAGTCAAGCGAAACTGACTCAAGTTTGAGACCAACTTCTTCACTAATAACTTGGCCACCTGTCAAAATAGCCATATCTTGGAGCATCGCTTTGCGACGATCACCAAAACCTGGAGCTTTAACACTTACAGAGGTGAATGTTCCTCGGATCTTGTTGACGACAAGAGTGGCGAGAGCCTCCCCTTCTACATCTTCCGCGATGATAAGGAGTGGCTTTCCAGACTGCATGACCTTTTCGAGAACTGGAACAATATCTCGAACTGCGGAGACCTTAGAACTAAGAAAAAGGAGATAAGGCTCCTCTAGTACTGCTTCCATACGTTCAGGGTCAGTAACAAAGTAGGGAGAGATATAGCCTTTGTCGAAACGCATACCTTCAACAAAATCCAAATCCATCCCGAAGGTCTGTGATTCTTCAACAGTGATGACCCCATCTTTGCCAACTTTGTCTATGGCCTCGCTGATTTTTTCACCGATTTCGGAATCTGCCGCTGAAATTGCAGCGACGTTTGCTATTTGGTCCTTGTCTGAAGATACATCCTGAGATTGACTTCGGATAGAGTTGACAGCTGAATCAACTCCTGCCTCAATTCCCTTTTTTAATGACATTGGGTTAGCGCCAGCAGCAACATTTCGGATTCCCTCACGAACCATTGACCAAGCTAAGACTGTCGCTGTTGTTGTCCCATCTCCCGCAACGTCATCAGTTTTTTTCGCAACTTCCTTCACTAATTCAGCGCCGATACGCTCGTATGGATCTTCAAGATCAATTTCTTTTGCAATAGAGACACCGTCATTTGTAATTGTCGGCGCTCCCCATTTTTTATCGAGCACAACATTACGGCCTTTAGGGCCAAGAGTTACTCTTACAGCATCTGCAAGGGTATTCATCCCAGCTTCAAGCCCACGTCGAGCTTCCTCATCGAACGAAATAATTTTTGCCATTTAATCTCTCCTATTTGGCTTGCTAATTTACTAGAACAATATAATTTCCACATTTATTCCATTTTTCGATAACTAATCTCGGTTGAATAATATGGAAATGATTAAAGCGTTAGTAATGGTACTGAAACTCGGAAATGATTCCGACTTACTTTGAAAGATCTTTTCCCAATGGGAAGTAACAACCGCCTGCAACGGCAGGAATAATTGAAACTGTTTGCCCATCTGCCACTAATGTCTCCAGCCCTTGGAGAAATCGAATATCCTCATCTTCTACGTATACGTTGACAAATCGCAATAGATTTCCTTCATCATCAACAAGCCTTCCTTGAAAATCAGGGTAACTTTCGCAAATCTCATCAATGACTTCGGAAATGGTTCCTTCTTTGGCACTTAGTTCTGCCTCACCGGAAGTCAAGATTCGCAAGGTAGTTGGGATACGGATCTTTATAGCCATAATGTGAATTTATCGGAATTCTGCCTCTTTGCTTCCATTAACTCTCAATTTCTATTTTCCCCTCGATGGGGAAACTTAGGGTGTAACTAGCTTTGTAGACCTCTACGGTAGGCGTAGTGAAACTTCATGGCGTCATTAACGCTTCTCATGATTCTTTAGCTGATTTCTCGATTGCTCTGACAATTGAGGAGACAATGTCGCGAGCGAAAGAATTGATTCAAAAGGGCTGCGTAGGAATTGATATAGGAGCAGCTGGATCAACACAATTCGCAGATCGTGTCGATACGGACGAGGAATGGAGTCGGCTTGAAGGAAAAATAGAAGCATTGTCATCATTAGAGATTGAACTATCAATCGATACTTGGAACCCGGAGATTATGAATAGGGCTCTTGATGCCGGAGCAAATTTTATGAATGCTTCAGATGGACTTCAGAACCCATTGATGGTTGACCTTGCAGCGGAACGGCAAGTTCCAGTGGTGCTTCCTTTCTTAAACGGCAATGACCCTAAAAGTCTCGAGTTCGTTTCTGGAGATCCATTAGAAACGATTCTTCCTTGGTTTGATGAGACACTAACGAAATTGGAAAAATCTGGGATTAAACAACAGCACCTAATCCTGGATCCTGGAACTGGATTTGGACCTGCTGATTGGGCATGGGAAGAACGGCAGCAATTTCAAGAAAGAATATATCGGAATCTTGAAAGACTTCGTGTCTTCGGATTACCGGTCTATATAGCGTTGCCGTGGAAAATGGAAAAAGGCAGACGGGAGCTTTTGGACATTCTTCTCGAAGTTGGATTCGATTATGGTCGAACACATATTCCTGAACAGATACTTGATGCTCAAAAGGAACTGTTCGAGCAATAAACTATTTCTCTACAGAATCGTATTAGGTCTCTACTAGATGCGTTCACGTCGAATATGGACCGCTGAGTGTTGAAGGTGGTGAGGGACGGGGGGTCGTAATTTCCTGACAGTAATCTCAACCACTTCGACAAGATCAATCTTAAGAGTTTCCTCTGCTATCCGTTGCGCAACCCGTTCAAGAAGGAAATGTTTTTCACCAGTGATAATAGCTACAACAGCCTCCGTTACTTCTGCATAATTTACTGTGTCTGTTAATGAATCTGTTTGTCCGGACTTGGATAAACCGCTTTCAATAGTTATATCGACTTCAAATGGTTGGGCCCGTTCTTGCTCTTCAGGTAGCACTCCTATGGTGCCTAAGGCCTGAATACCTTTTAGCTCTATTCGATCAGTCATAGATACCTCTTTATCAAGTCTCTATGTTATCTTCATTTTCCAAAGTTCGAGATAGCCTTTTGCACAACTTGTTGAATGGATTTTTCTGTATCCGAAAATGCGGCCTCTCTCCCTACTTCTTCTTCAAGCCCATAGATTGGGGTGGGACAAGAGATTGATTTCTCCCAACTCCCTGTTATTACTATCGCAGGAGTAGCTGTTTCTTGTGCAAGTGCTAATACGCCACCGACAACTTTGCCTTCAAAGCTTGATTCATCGACATGGCCCTCTCCAGTAATTACGAGATCAACCGATTCAATTAAATCTAAAAGTTCCACTGCGTCAGAAACAGCATCAAAGCCCTGTACCAAGGATGCACCAACTGATGCTAGTCCCCCAGCCAAACCTCCGGCTGCTCCAGCCATCTTCATGTTCAAAACATCAACCGCTCGATCCTCTATGTACATCTGAGCGACTCTCACTAAACGGCGTTTGAGGAACTGCACTTGTGATGGGGTTGCACCTTTCTGAGGTCCGAAGGTTTCTGCAGCTTCGACAAAATGTGTTCTGACGTCGCAGGCAACGGTGATAGATACCTCACGAAGTCTCTGTAAAGGATGTAAGGCCTTTAGGGCTCCTAAACCGCCATCTGTAGTAGCTGAACCACCTGCCCCAACAATGATCTTTCTTGCCCCCCGTTCAATCGCTATCCCAATAAGCTGACCCGTGCCGAAAGTGGTTGCAGCTATAGGGTCATTTTCTTCAATGCCGCCAGCTAATGTGAGCCCTGAAGCCTGTGCCATTTCAATAACCGCAGTATCTCCATGTAGCCTCCAATGAGCTTCCACGGGGGTATTAAGGGGGCCTGCGACAATGTCAACACGATTTGACCCTCCGAATGCCGCAACTGTTCCTTCACCCCCATCAGCTAGTGGCTGCAATAAAATATCATGATTGCTGCTTAAAGCTTGAGAAATGGATTCAGCAACAATATGTGCAGAGGCCGTGCCTTTGAATTTGTCAGGAGCAACAAGAATCCTCATGAGAGGTCGCCAGTACTACTCTTCAGGTGGGTATAGATCAGAACCTAAAAGAATCAGAATGTTAGCTTCAGCTAAATCTGTTACAGGAAGAGCTGCCGGTATCGGAAGAATATTTGCTGAATCAGCGCCTATTATTAATCCGACGTTTCTCGCATCAAGTTCATAACCGTTCGCATAGTATACGAAAGAAAATTCGGGTACTTCTTCAGTTGCTGCGTTCACTGGGGGTAGACCGTTATAACCTTGGTCTGAAATCAATACTTCTCGAATTGCTCCAGCTGCACCGCCTACTTCTGTTCCATTAGCTACAAGCACTCGAACTTCTGCAGGAGGATGGAGGACTGACTCACTACTTGAGACAGGTGCTTCCTGAACTGGAACGGTACTTTCGGTTTCTTCAGTTGCTGTTTCTTCTTCGGCTACGGTCTCTTCTTCAGTTGTGTTTGCCTGTTCCTTCGGCTCTTCAGTAACCTCTGGAATCGATAAAGATTCAGATCCTCCAGTTGTGTCATTGAAGCCTTCGCTTAAGACAATGATGCCTATCGCAACAAAGACACCAAGGAGTAGAACTCCTTTTCCTGCAATATTCATATCAAGCGTCTCCTGAGATCTCTTCTTTAGCCTTCCCTATATTAAAACTTACAGATAGTTTTAGCGAATTGGGGAATGAATCTGAGGTATCCCGTAATGTATTGAGCGTCGTTTTATTCGAGATTTACGTAATCGGCGGACCAAAAGAGGGTCATATTCTAGAGATGCGGGAAGGTCTAGTAGTACGTCTCGTATTTGGTAGTAGCGTGAGGGTGAAATACCAAACCGTTCACGAATAGCGCTTTTTTTGGACCCGTTGATCTCCCAAGGTGTTCTCTCAAAGTCAAGAATAGCTATTTCTCTATCGGTAAGCTCCACCTGTGTATGGTATACCGCAGCAGTAAATTAGGCTGCGATAGGTCTTGGAGCGAACTCAACGAGACCTCATCGAACGACTCAACCAAAGCTAAGGGTTGGCGGTCACGCCGTCCTTGGCGAACCACTCGCCGACATACCGGCCCTCAATGAAACAGCCTGCAAGACCGACGCTTCCGTCTGAAGCTTTGGGTCAAGTTCTGCGGCTATTTGGCCATCTCGGAGTACGAGGATTCTATCACTCACGGTAAGGAGCTCTTCAAAGTCGGAGGAGATAACTATGATTGCCGTGCCATCAACCGCTAGATCGGCAAGTAACAAGGCGATCTCCTCACGCGTCTGGATATCCACACCTTGGGAGGGTTCATCTAGCACAAGGATCTTCATCTCGCGCTGAAGTGCTCGACTAAGCACAACCTTCTGTTGGTTGCCACCTGATAATGTTCGGGTCCGCCGTTGAGGTGTTGGTGGCTCGATACGTAACCGGTTGACCTCTCTGTGTGCATGCTCCACGCCCATCCGGGTCGATAACCACGTTCCAAAGCGCCTAAACGATCCAAGGATTGGTAGTCCAATATCTTCCCACACGTCGAACGCAGGAAAGAGGGCGAGCGCCTGCCGGTCTTCAGGAACATACCATATCCCAGCGGCATTTGCAGACCTTGGGTTGTCAAGCTTGACTTCTTTATCGGTAACGCGGACCGTTCCGGTATAACCACGTTCCAACCCGCCGAGAACTCGCGCGAGGCTACTTCTCCCACTCCCGACGAGTCCAGCTAGTCCGAGTATCTCGCCCTCATGTACCGTCAGATCAACGTCTTTAAGCTTCTCGGTGTGAAGTTGCTCAACCTGAAGTACTAACGAGCGTAGGACCTGCGACGGTAGCTCCTCAGTCGAGGGCTGCTCTTCAGATATAGGATTATTCGCACGGACCGTGCCCTCGGTATGACCCGTCATCGTCCCCACCAGCTCAGCGCGAGAAACGACTTCGCTCGCCTTGTCCATGACTACTTGGCCCGCCCAAATCGGCGCCGATATAGCCAACGGTCGAACGCCAGAACCTCGATGACTAGATAAAGCGCACATCACGGTTGATATGCGACGCTTCGCACAGACACACCCCTAACAGCTAATGAACGCCGCTGAGAGTTTGACCGAAATAAGTCTTAGATACTCCATGTCTGCGATCCCATGAGTGTCGGAACTCTGAACATTTATTTGGTAAATCGTGTCAGTCTGTTTGTGTGATTACACCAGACTTAAAACAATTTCGTCTGAGTCAGGCCATTCAATCCTTTGACCTGTAGTTACGTGGAGCCGGGTGTCGGAATCGAACCGACGACATCTTCTTTACAAGAGAAGTGCTCTACCAACTGAGCTAACCCGGCGTGTTTTCAGTTTAGGAAGATTACATCCCTATCACTATATTTTATCATCGCCGCCTTTGAGCAATCTCAAAGCAAGCAATAGCTGCAGCTACTGAAACATTTAGAGATTCTATAGATCCAAATATTGGAATTTTCGCAATCAAGTCACATCTCTCTCGAGATAGCCGTCCTAGGCCCTTTCCTTCGCTCCCTAGAACTAGCGCTAAAGGCTCATCGGCGACTCCAAGTCCATATATTTCAGTTTGGGCATTTGAATCTAGGCCCACGGTCCAAACTCCTTTTTCTTTCAATAGCGATATCCCTTTAGGTATTCCGCTGACAGATGCTATTGGAAGATGTTCAATTGCGCCTTGTGCAGTTTTTGCCACTGTCGGTGTGATTTTTGTCGAACGGTGTCTTGGAAGCAAGACACCTGTTACCCCAGCACATTCTGCACTTCGAAGTATGGCGCCTAGGTTTCTCGGATCCACAATTCCATCCAGAACTAGAATAAAAGGTTTTTTCTTAGTGGATAAGAGATCATCAATTTCAAGATTCTGTAAAGGTTCTGCAAATGAGACGACTCCTTGAGGAGATTCCGTGGTCGCAATTGAATCAAATTTTGATCGCGCCATTTCATATACGGGTACTCTGCTTTCCGCCGCAAGATCCCTTATCTCAGCTAGGACCGGTGAAGGATCTAGACCAGCAAGAAAAATTACTTCTCTTACTTTACGTTTCCCAGCTAGAAGAAGCTCACGAACCGCTTGCCTTCCTTCAATAACATCTCCACTTATGCCTTTATTCGTAGTTCTTGCAGAACTTTTTCCGAAGTCGTGTTTCTCTTTTGAAGTTTTAGACTTTGGCCGTTGATGAGTATTGGGCGCTGATCTGCTTCGATGGGTTTTACGCCGATTTTGCTTCTTAGTCATCTGACTTGTTTAGTAGGCAGACAGCGAAGCACGCAATCCCGTTAAAATTGAGCAGGCCTTCAGGGGTTTTCCCTTTGAGCGTTGTTGGCGCTTGAATAACCTGAGAAATTTTTGATTCCATCA
Source organism: Acidimicrobiales bacterium (assembly GCA_029244605.1). Taxonomy (GTDB): domain Bacteria; phylum Actinomycetota; class Acidimicrobiia; order Acidimicrobiales; family UBA8592; genus UBA8592. The sequence goes on from JAQWQL010000045.1 coordinate 13,967, forward strand.
ATGACCTGCTTGGTTGAATTTTTGGGATTTCTGCAATAATGGTGCAGTCGATATTGATAATTTCCCATCCGGCATTGTTAATAGTTTCAACAGAATGTCGGAGCAGCTCGAGGCTATCAGCGTTCAGGTATTTCTGATCACTATCAGGAAATGAGGTACCTATATCGCCGAACCCAGTTGGACTGAGAAGAGAATCGATACATGCATGGATGACTACATCAGAATCAGAATGCCCATCAAGGGCATAGTCGGATACGAAAGTCACTCCGCCGAGAACTAATGGACGTTCATGATCAGTTATATAGCTATGGGAATCGAATCCATGGCCGATCCGCATCATCTATCTACTCTCTCTCTTTGGACGAAAATATTTCAATATCGTATGACTTAGTACGATATTGACTTTTGGTTTACATTGAGCAAAATTATGGATTTTGTTTCTTTCGAATGAACTTGCACCACTTTAAGGTGATTGAAGCGCTGGGACGTATTAGGCTACAAGCACGATGATTGACGTTAACTTTCTTTCCGCAATGGATCTCTTCGCTGAAGTTCAGCGGGAATTACTCGAACCTATAGTAAAAGAATCTAATGTTCGCGAACTTCAGCGTGGAGATTTTCTTTTTAGCGAAGGGGATGACGCTAATGATCTTTTTATTGTTCTTGAGGGTCGAGTTGCAATAGCGAATAGATCGTTTGATGGACGTGAGTCAGTAGTTGCACTTATGGAAGCAGGAGATCTATTTGGTGAAATGCCGCTTTTCCGCCCAGATGGGCGGTCAGCTGATGCTCGAGTGTTAGAGAATTCTTCAGTTGTAGTGATTCCATACGCCCCGGTAAAGTCTCTCTATCTCAAGAACCCAGATTTGTTGTGGAGAATTGTCGACATGCTTGCTGAACGTCTAAAGGTTATGGATGTGGCGTTAGCTGATTCGATGTTTCTAGATGTTACCGGTAGGACAGCTAAAAGGCTGCTTGAGCTTGCAGGCGATGATGACGAATTTGGACTTCCAGTAACCCAAGAAGAACTTGCAGGAATGATCGGAGCTTCAAGGGAACGAGTAAATAAGTCTCTCGCCTCTTTCATTAAACTCGGTTGGCTCACTCAAAAAGGCGAGAAGTACGTTATTCTCGATCGGAAACAGTTAGAGATACGGGCAACTTAACTTATCGTCGCGTAAATTCTGAAAGCTTTCTTATAACTGGGTGATCAGAGGAATGCTTCAAGTTTTCTTCATGAGTGAGCAATACTGTTTTCATTCCAAGGTTCGCTGCAGAGTCTAAGACGTTTTCTGATCCGTCAATTACTAGACAAGATTGAAAGGGAATCTCTGCGGATTTTCTGAAGATCTCGAAGGCTGCCGGATCCGGTTTTCGAACTCCGGACTCTGCACTCACAATCCAAGGTTGCATACCTTGAAGTCCATATAGATCGCGAAGTGCATGAGACCATTCTGCAAGATCATTTGTAACTACTCCTATTTGAATTCCTCTTTTGTGCATAGTTATAAGAAAGTCTTTTGCTCCGGGTCTCAATGTCAGGCTTTTCACATATTCGTTATCTATGTCATGGGATTCTCCTTTTACGCCAACCTGGTCCCAGAAGTCATGGGATGAAAGTCGACCTAATGTCCCTTGACGGTGAAGTTCTCGAAGTTCTTCTTCTTCTAAATCCCCACCTTTCGACCGAATAAATTGAGTGAGGTGATCCATGGCGTCATTTCCTTCGGTGAAAATGACCTTATACATGTCAACTACTAAAAGACGCACTGAAGCGGGTTGTTGGATGGTAGTGGTTGCTGAAGATTGAGTGGATCCTGGAACTTGACTAGTAACTGGTGAAGGTCGTCGGGGTGGTTGTTTCTTTGCATGACGGATATCAAGAAACCAATTTAGTGCGGTCATGAGTAACGCTAAGGCAAGAAGAGCTAGCAAGGCCCATATCGCCCATCCTAAAATTTGACTGCCTCTGTGCACCTTCTCTCCAGTTACATCGACTGAGCGTCGTTGCCCTAGCGGAATATCATATGTTTGCTCTCCTGAGTCCGGAAGGTTAACTACTACTTTCATAGAAACGCTATCTTCTGGCTTCTGTCCAAGGTTGGCTTCAAGCTTCTCTAGAGAGATCCCTAAAGGGGGTTCTTCCAATAAATCTGAAAGCTCAGAGTCGGTAAAGATAGTGAATCCTTCTCGAAGGTCTACTTCTCCTGTGAGTCCATAGATGCGCTTTTCTTTTGAGGAATCTACTGAAAATTCCCAGCCGGTAAAAACATTAGGAGAACTTGTTAGTTCTTCGAGGACGCCTTGGATATCTTCGGGGCTTAAAAACCCCTTAGATACTTCATACCAAACACGGCCATCAGGTAATTTTCCAGCAGCTTGAAAATCCCAACCTCTTACGGAAAGGTCGGATGTTCGGAGTATAGATTCAAGGTCTGCAAATACTTCTTGGTCTTGAGCTATAGGGTCTAAGCCAACTGCAGCGGTGACTTGTCCGGATCCATCTTCTTGCACATCGATAGTCACTTGAAGTTGGATATTGCAAGCAGTAGCGAAAAACGCTATTGCAATGGCGAGAAATGCGATTTGAGTTTTTCGGAAAGCCACCTTTGCATGGTAACCCGAACCGGTAAAGACTCCGAATGTTTATTGAAAGTTGATGAAGAAAGTCAAATGGTTTTATTCTGCCGTTACGAATTCTTCAACAGATGGCGGTTCAAAGCCTTCTACAGCTTTAAATACAATAGATTTTTGATTTGGCTCGTTCTCATCCTCTTCAACGTCCACAACAATGATTTGACCAGCTTTGAATTCTTTAAGAAGGAGTCTTTCTGAAAGTGGATCTTCCACAAGGCGTTGAATAGCTCGGCGCAGAGGTCGAGCCCCGAGTTCTGGATCATAACCTTTATCCGAAAGGTGATGTTTTGCATCTATCGTTACTTCGAGCCCCATCCCTTGCGATTCGAGTTGAGCAGCAACGCGAGCGACCATGAGGTCTACAATTTGGGTTACTTCGCTGCGGGATAATTCGTGGAAAACAATTACTTCATCAACTCTATTGAGGAATTCTGGTCGGAAATGATCCTTAAGGGATTCGATAACTTTCTCTTTCATTCGCGTATAACTAAGTGATTCATCATTTTTGGTGAACCCTAGATTTGCCTTTCTGAGATCGCGAGTTCCTAGGTTTGATGTCATAATCAGTACTGTGTTGCGGAAATCCACTGAACGCCCTTGACTATCAGTGAGCCGCCCTTCTTCTAATATTTGAAGGAGGGTATTAAAAACATCGGGATGCGCTTTTTCAATTTCGTCGAAAAGTACAACTGAGAAAGGTTTTCTCCGGACGGCTTCTGTTAATTGTCCCCCCTCTTCGTATCCGACATACCCTGGTGGTGAACCCACTAAACGGCTAACGGTATGCTTTTCCATATATTCCGACATATCAAGGCTAATTAATGCTTGTTCATCTCCAAATAAGAATTCCGCGAGAGTTTTCGCTAATTCGGTTTTTCCGACTCCTGAAGGTCCAAGGAAAATAAATGAACCGGATGGACGTTTGGGGTCTTTCAGGCCAGCTCGTGTGCGTCGTATCGCCTGACTCACCGCCTTTATGCTGTCTTCCTGGCCAATTACTCGCTTGTGGAGTTCTGTTTCCATTCGGAGGAGCTTTGCGGTCTCTTCTTCAGTCAGTTTGTAAACAGGGATACCTGTCCACACGGAGAGAACCTCAGCTATAGCCTCCTCGTCAACTTCATCATGAAGGTCGACGCCAGAATCCTTCATTTCAGTTTCCATGTCTTCCTTTTTCTGTAGAAGGTCCTTTTCTCTATCTCGGAGCCGTCCTGCTTCTTCAAAATCTTGAGCCTCCACAGCAGCTTTCTTCTCTAGTGTTACTTGAGAAAGATCATTCTCGATTTCTTTAAAATCAGGTGGGGTTTCCATCCTCATAAGTCGAAGTCGTGAACCTGCTTCATCAATTAGATCTATCGCTTTGTCTGGAAGGTGCCTATCTGAGATATACCTATCAGCCAAATTAGCTGCTGCGACTAAGGCTTGGTCAGTGATTGTTACTTTATGGTGATCTTCGTATCGTTCGCGTAGGCCTTTAAGAATTTCGATTGTTAAGGGTACTGAAGGTTCTTCCACAATAATCTTTTGGAAGCGCCGCTCAAGCGCAGCATCTTTCTCTAAATGTTTACGGTATTCGTCTAATGTCGTAGCTCCAATCGTTTGGAGTTCACCTCTTGCCAGCATTGGTTTGAGAATGGAAGCAGCGTCTATTGCTCCCTCAGCTGCGCCCGCTCCAACAAGCGTGTGGAGTTCATCAATAAATAAGATAATATCGCCGCGCGTTTTTATTTCTTTAAGAACTTTTTTCAGGCGTTCTTCGAAATCTCCCCTATAGCGGGATCCTGCTACCAAAGCTCCAAGATCTAAGGTATATAGCTGTTTGTCTTTTAGCGGTTCAGGTACTTCATTCGCAGCGATTGACCTTGCTAAACCTTCAACAATGGCAGTTTTCCCCACTCCGGGTTCTCCTACGAGAACTGGATTGTTTTTAGTTCGTCTACTTAGAACCTGCATGACCCGTTCAGCTTCTCGATGCCGCCCAATTACTGGATCGAGTTTTTTCTCACGGGCCAGTTGAGTAAGGTTTCTTCCGAACTGATCAAGGACAAGTGACCCTGAAGCAGAATCCCCACTGCCTCCTCCAGCTGTCGCTGAGGCTCTTTCTTTCCCCTTGCCATCTGGTCTAGCTGAGCCTGATCCGGAATATCCAGATAGTAGCTGTATCACCTGTTGACGGACTCGAGATAAATCTGCTCCGAGCTTCGTTAGCACTTGAGCAGCGACACCTTCACCCTCTCGGATAAGGCCAAGTAATATATGTTCAGTTCCAATGTAATTATGGCCAAGTTGTAAAGCTTCACGAAGACTTAATTCTAAGACTTTCTTCGCACGAGGAGTAAACGGAATATGGCCACTCGGTGAAGAACCGCCTTGCCCAATAATTTCTTCGACCTGATCACGAACGGCTTGAAGTGAAATGCCCAAGGACTCGAGGGCTTTTGCAGCGACACCTTCACCTTCGTGGATGAGGCCAAGCAATATATGTTCAGTGCCAATGTAGTTATGGTTGAGAAGGCGGGCTTCTTCTTGCGCAAGTACCACAACTCGTCGTGCTCTATCTGTAAACCTCTCGAACAAAAGCTTAACCTTTCATATACTGTTATTTTTTATCTTAATGCTTTGTGAAGCAATACGATAAACGTACTTTAAAGACACTACTTTTCCTTATCACATATGTACAACGCAAAAACAGCGTGTTTTCTTCCCAAAAACCTAAATATCTTTTTCATTCATCATATATATCTTCAGAAATTATTAAATGCTCGGAGTATTTAGTCTATTTCTTGCGTTAAGAGGCATCTAATCAGAACAATTTTGATAACAAAGTGGCGTCTCCGTTTTGGGGTCATACACTGCCCACATATGCCTCTTTTATCTCATTTATCGGCTCTTCCAACGCTTGAAAATGACCTCGCGTTGCTTGAAACAAAATTAGAGAATTCAGTAGTAGCTAAGGATCCTTACTTAACTGAAATAGCCAAGCACCTAATCACAGCTGGCGGGAAGAGAGTTCGACCAGGTTTCACAATCGCCTCATCAGCCATAGAGCAACAAGATACTATCCCGGTAGCAGTTGATGTTCTTATGGGTGGAGTAGCTGTTGAGCTAGTTCATCTTGGTTCTCTTTACCATGACGATGTAATGGACGAGGCTGAGATCAGACGGAATACTCCATCAGTAAATGCGGTGTGGGGAAATCATACTGCCATTTTGGCTGGCGATTTTCTTCTTGCTCGAGCTTCAGAAATTGCCGCTTCCCTTGGAACAGAAATAGCAGGTTTGTTGGCAAGGACAATCGGAGAGTTGTGTGAAGGACAAATCCTTGAGCTCCAGTCAACTTTCAAACCATCTCGAACTGAAGAAAGTTACGAACAGTCCATTGCTGGAAAGACCGCTTCACTTCTTTCTACTGCTTGCAGAATAGGGGGATTAACTGGAGGGTTAGAAAGGGACACTGTTGACCAATTGACAGATTTCGGCCATTCGTATGGTATGGCTTTTCAAATCGTTGATGACATTCTTGATGTTGTTGCCACTGAGGATCAATTGGGAAAACCTACAGGAAATGACCTTATAGAAGGGGTATATACCCTGCCGGTCCTTCTCGCTCTAGAGTCAGATCTAGGAAGTCAACTCCATGATCTCCTTGGGAAAGAGCTTGATACAAAATCAAGAGATCGCGCACTTGGCCTAATACGTTCAACAGATGCTGTCGAAAAAGCCTTCGACCGTGCACAATATTGGGCCCTAAAAGCCAAAGCATCGTTAGAGTCTCTTCCACCATCCCCAGCGACCAATGCACTATTTGCTGCTACAAACCACCTTCTCGAACAGGCTCATAACTAACCAGATTTAATCTTTAGGAAGTTCAGAATCGCTCGAAATATTTGTTTTATGCTCTGGGCGGAGGGTCGGGAAAAGAATCACATCGCGAATTGTCTGCACATCAGCGAGAAGCATTATCAGCCTATCGATACCTATACCTATGCCTCCAGTAGGAGGAAGGCCGTATTCTAGCGCTCGAACATAATCGGAATCGACAACCATTGCTTCTTCATCGCCAGCCTTGTTTTGTGCTAGTTGTTCCTCGAATCGATTTTGCTGTTCGTTAGGGTCGACAAGTTCAGAAAATCCATTGAGTATTTCTCTTCCTGCAATAATCGCTTCAAACCGCTCGGTATAACCAGGTTTCTGGCGATGTTCCCTTGAAAGGGGTGAGACTTCACTAGGGTACTCAGTAACGAAACAAGGTTCCCACAAATTTGGTTCGACTGTTTTCTCGTATATCTCGAGAAGTAATTTTCCAGCTCCATAAGTTGGTAAGACTTCGATACCTAATCTGTCACAGATACTTCGTAGTTCATCTACTGGAGTTTCTAAAGAAACCTTGAGGCCCGCATGTTCTTCTATCAGATCAATGAGTGGCGCTCTTCTCCATGGGGAAGTTAGGTCAATTTCTTTTCCGTCATAAGTGATAGTGGCTGAACCAGTAAGTTCGACAGCGAGATGCTCGATAAGGTTTTCCGCCAACTCCATGATGTCGTTCCAATCAGCATATGCCTGATAGAGCTCAAGCATTGTAAATTCTGGATTATGTCGGGTAGAGATCCCTTCATTCCTGAACACTCGAGCTATTTCAAATACTTTTTCGAAGCCTCCAACAATCAACCTTTTTAGGTACAATTCGGGGGCAATCCTTAGGTAAAGTTCTGTGTCGAGTGCATTATGATGTGTTGAAAATGGCCGAGCCAGTGCACCACCCGGAATGGGGTGAAAAACTGGAGTTTCTACCTCTAAGAAATTTTTGCTTTCCAACCATCGGCGCGTAAGTGAAAGCATGTTGCTTCGCATTAAAAAGGTTTCGCGGGCTTCTTCTGTTACCCACAGATCAACATATCTTTGCCGGTAACGTAAGTCTGGATCTGTAATACCATGCCACTTATCGGGGAAAGGCCTAGTAGCTGGAGCTAACACTACCCATTGTTCAACTTTTACTGATAGTTCGCCTCTCTTTGTCTTCATGATCTCGCCTGAGACCCCAATCCAATCTCCAATATTGAGACTTGTGAAAGATTCATACTCAGGAGTTATCTTTGCAGGTGCAAATAGTTGAATACGCCCAGTCATATCCTGTAAGTCGCCGAATGCGACCTTGCCTTGTACTCGGCGTAGCATGAGTCTTCCCGCAATAGTTACGCTCTTTCCTGAGCTCTCACCTTCCGCTAGCGAATCATTTTCGTCACGAATTTCTTGCGTAGTTGCGGTAACGGAGAATTGGTAAGGAAGTTCCATATGTGACTAAGTGTCGCAGGCGTTGGGGCACATTACTTGGAATTAAAGAATTCTCTTTGTTCTGGAATGCATAGATATCGCTAAAAGGCTTGGTCTACTGGATTCCGACATATGGGTCGACATTATCAATCAATCTCGCTTCCCCAACGTTTGCAGCTAGAAGAATTCTTGACCCTTCTTTGATCTTATTGATACTTTTTAGAGAACGACCTTCGACTATTTCAATATAATCGAGACTGACTAATGGTTCGGTGGAAATTTCTTCAATGATTTGAGCCATTATTACCGAAGTTGATCTCTCACCTGACTGGACAGTTTCTGAAGCTTTCTGTAAGGAACGCGAGAGAACTGTCGCAGATTTACGTTCCTTTGGTGTTAAGTATGCATTCCTGCTCGAAAGGGCAAGCCCATCTGAATGCCGAACAGTTGGGCATCCGAAGACACGAACTCGAAATGATAAATCATGTGCCATTTTTGTAATAATTTGTAGCTGTTGCCAATCCTTTTCTCCGAAATAAGCATTACATAACCCAACGATGTTAAAGAGTTTCGCTACGACTGTAGCTACACCAGAAAAATGTGTCGGCCTTGATTCCCCTTCCATATTGTTCGTCAGGTCCTTAATTTGGATTGAAGTAAGAACCTGTTGAGAGTACATCTCTTCATGGGAAGGAGAAAAAAGCAGATCAACACCAGCAGCGTCACATTGCTCTTTGTCATTGTGTAGATCTCGAGGGTAGCTGGAGAGGTCTTCCCCTTCAGCGAATTGAAGAGGGTTAACGAAGATAGTAACCATCGTTATGTCGTTTTCTTTGATGGACCGTTCAATTAATGCAATATGGCCTTTGTGGAGAAATCCCATGGTTGGGACAAGGCCGATAGTTTTCTTTTGAGCTCTGACTTCATCAAGGAACTCATGCACTTCGTCTATTCGTGAAATTACTCTCATATATCCACATTTTGGGATTTGGTTAACTGTGTTGCAAATTCTTGCGCTGCTTTAGATAGACAGCCATATAGAAATCTTTCATTTTCTGGAAGAGCATCTAGATGCAATTGGATTGTGGTTATATCTCCTCTGGCTGCAGGACCTGTCAGAGATTTTTCTGCTCCTAGTATTTTACGAG
>JAQWQL010000059.1 GCA_029244605.1 Acidimicrobiales bacterium
TGATATTGAAATTCATTATGTAAATGATTCAATGACTTTCACGGAAGATGATTCAACACTTGCCGCTAGAGAACTTCAGAGGTTAGAAGTTCCATGTGTCGCTGTACTTGGTGGAGATGGAACCAACAGGGCGGTTGTTAAAGGATGGCAGGATATTCCTGTTATTCCTGTTTCAACGGGGACCAATAACGCATTTCCCGCTTTTATTGAACCTACAGTTGCAGGGACGGCTTTAGGTCTTGTCGCTACTGGGTCCGTCGCCCTTGATGACATTTCGGTCAGGGCTAAGTTAATTCATGTAAGTGGTGGAGATAATGTTTCAGATCTTGCATTGGTAGATGCTGTGGCGGTAAATGACCCTTATGTTGGCTCTTTAGAACTTTTTGATCCACAGACGATGAATATGGCTATTCTCACACAAGCTGATCCTGCTGCTATTGGATTCTCATCTGTTGGTGGTTTACTAAGACCCTTGACGGCGATTGAAGATGAAGCTCTTTTTGTGAAGTTTGCGCCAATTGGCAGCGGTCGAGAAACAATGAGAATTAAAGCGCCAACAGCTCCTGGCCATTATGACGTAATTGGTATTGAAGAAATTCGATCCTTATCTTTCGGTGAGGAAATTTCTCTTTCTGGTGAAGTTCTTCTTGCTTTCGATGGGGAGCGTAAATTTCGTGTTAGTAACGATGAGACAGTGCAGTTACGTGTCCAGAGAGATGGGCCTCGGGTTATAGACTCGGCGGTAACAATGCGTCTTGGACGTCAAAGCATGATCGATATTTAAATATCTGGAATTTCCATATCAAAGTTGGATGACCGGATTCCTCCATCTATCCCGAGAACCTGTCCGGTGACATATGAGGCGGCTGGCGAAGCTAGGTACATGGCTGCTGCTGCAATATCGTTAACTTCCCCTAAGCGTTTCATGGGTGTGCCTTCAACCATTGCATGATGGATGTCTTCATTGGTGAGCACTATTTCTAATGCTGATGTTTTGATCGCTCCGGGAGCGATTGCGTTCACACGTATGCGCGGAGCAAGATCCAATGACATATGTATGGTTAGTTGGATCATCGCTGCTTTTGCTGTGCCATAAGCAGCAAATCCTCTGCTAGGGAAACGGCCCGCTGCTGAAGCAATGTTGATAACGCTTCCATTCCCTGACTCGGCTAAATGAGGTACTGCGAGTTGGGTCAAGTTGAATGCAGTTGTTACATTCCATCGCAACGCGTCAGAAAATGCCTCTTCTGAAGTATCCATAAAGCCAGAAGGTATTGAGCCACCAATATTATTTACCACCGTTGTTATTTTCCCGAATCGTGACACAGCAGTGTTAATTAAAGTTTCCATCCCTTCGCGATATGCGAGACTTCCGCTCACCGCAATGACTTCTCTCCCAATATTTTGAATTTGTTCTGAGACTTCGTCAAGATCGTCTTTGTTACGGGCTCCGATCACTAAGTCGGCTCCAGCTTCAGCGAGTCCAATAGCAACCGCTTTTCCTATTCCGCGACTAGCTCCAGTTACTATCGCGACGTGGTCCTTTAATTGGAACAGCTCTAATGTCATTTCTCAATGGTTGCCGACAAAAAGCGCTCATGCACATCCATTTGCCATATTTAGGTGGCGAATTCTGCAGTCTCGGACATACTACAAGTATGAACACAGAACTTTCACCTCATTCTCTCCTACCACCTGACGAGGATATGGACATTATTCATACGCGCAAGTATGAAACACGTGTCTATAGGCTCAACGAATCAGAAATGCTCGTACGTGGAGCTATTTCAGACATGAAACCCCCGGGACTATATGTCGTTGATGACCCAGATGAACTCGAGATCCACCAAATGCAGGTTGAAATGACCGTAACGATTCCTGAACTTGAAATTACCGCTGTGAAGTCAAGTTTTGAGACGCACCCGCATTCTGCATGCCCCAAAATTCTTGACCATTATCAAAATCTTGTGGGATTAAACATCGCTCGAGGCTTCACTCACAAAATTCGAGAGCTATTTGGAGGACCAAGAGGATGTACACACATCACTGCGTTGCTGCAGGCAATAGCCCCAGCAGTGGTACAGGCAACATGGTCCATGGCTGTCCGACAGAGGAGGGAAAGTGGCTTAGCCCCCGGTGCAGTTGACAAGAATCGTGAAAATATGCATAAGGGAAATATCAATACCTGTCATGTGTGGGCCGAGGACGGGGAATATCTTCAGGAATTACGTGCTGGTGAAATGCCTGAACCCCCACTACAAGTAAGAGAGCGGCTAATCGAACTTGGGCGTAAACCTGAAGAATGGCGAATTTTTTAGGGAAGCATGTCTAGTTAAAGGACCATTGTCCTTTTTCATTGAAATGGAGCTCACTCAATTCGTCCTCGCGGACTTCTTTATCTGTTCCCAGTGCTACTGAAACTTTCTGATAATTCCACTTCATCACATCTAATGACAATTCAATCAATTGTTCAACTGTGAAAAACTCGCTTAGTTCTTCCAAGAACTCTTTAGTCATTGCATTAGGTTGGGTCATCAAATCGGTAGCAAACCGTATCGCTAACGAATGACGCTGACCTAAAGCTGTATCGTTTCGAAGAGCTTTTTGCGCCATTTCCTCATCCAAACCATTTTCCCTAGCAACTGCTAGACGCAAGGAACGTCACGTATGACAATCATGATGTTCAGCACACCGTAGACGTACCATCTCCGTTGTAACAGGATCAACCAAATCTAATTGGACAACCTCCTCCTGCCATCGCGAAAGAGCTTCCCGGAACAACGAGTTGAAACCAGTCGAGTCAACTCTCTGAGATCGACTCATACCGTTACTGCCTCAAACATCTTTCTCCACACAATCAAAAGCCGCATTCGTTGCTCAATCACAAGCAAAGCATTCACAAAATTCACAAAACCCTCATCTCCAAGATGATTGCGAATGGCAAAAGCGGAATCATCAGGAATAGAAGCCACATCAATAGTGAATTCCTCAGAGAACCGTAAACACGACTTCTCAAGATCAGTGAAATTCTTAGACGTCGGCCATTGAGAAAGGTCGCGTACCTTTAAAGAATTCAACGGCGGACTCATAGCATCCACTTCAGAATCACAACCTAAAATCATAGCGATCCGCAATTTACACAAACCCAGAATTTCTTTATTGGTCACTTCCCATGCCAAATCATGGATATCGGCCAATTCCTTAGCAACATGTGTTCTATACCCTAAAACCTGTTTAAAGAGTTCACCTGTAGATTCACGCATATAGAAAGGATAGATCTATTTTGAAACAAAATTCATATCTATTTTGGAACTTTGTAAAGGAAATGCCAAAATTACATATAGACCCGGAAGGAAACTATGGAACCACTTATCCGTTACCCAATCGTGCAACACGCTTGGTTCGTCAATGATATTGATGAAGCATGCAAAAAATGGAATCAAGTCACCGGTGCTGGGCCATTTTTCGTTTCTCGCGGACATTGGGGAGATAGGCACCTGTATCGGGGAGAAGAAATCACAGTTCCATTAGATTACGGATTCGGATACCACGGAGATACTCACGTCCAATTCATCCAGCAAAATGAGGAAGGGCCATCTATTTACCGCGATATGTATAAGGCTGGAGAAGAAGGATTTCACCACATAGGGATGCTCGTACCGGATGAAGACATAGAGAGAGAAGGAGAGAAATATGAAGCCGCTGGTTTCCCAGTAGTCTCGTCTCTTTGGTCAGTTGCGAATGTCGTATATGTAGATACTCGTGAAGCAATAGGATGTTTTCTCGAACTTCACGGTGATAATCCCGGAATTAGAGAAGTCTTCGCTGGATGGAAAAGGGCCTCGGAAGAATGGGATGGTTCAACTGACTTAATTCGAGGGAATCGGGCCTAGGTAGAGAATCCAGCAAGAAATTCAAGACCGTTCCTTGTCGGGTACGGTAGACCTATGGTTTGGTGGGAAGCAGTACTGCTTTTTCTTGGTGGAGGGGCGGCAGGGATCGTCAATGCTATGGCAGGAGGCGGATCTTCATTAACTGTTCCATTGCTTGTGCTCGCAGGCGTACCAGGGAACTTTGCAAATGGAACGAATCGTGTCGGAATTTTCGTGTCCAATGGAACAACGATTTGGTCATTTCAACGCCAAGGAATCAAGGCATACCGAGAAGCATTTCCCTTCCTTCTCCCTGTCATTCTTGGTTCTCTTATTGGGTCTATTGCGATAAGTCAGGTGACAGACCGGACATTTGAAACAATATTTGGCATTCTTATCCTTCCGATCATATTTTTGTCAATTAAAGAACCAAAGACAGTCCAAACAGGAACCGTTTTATCAAAACCTGCTATTTTCTTCGTCTTTTTATGTATTGGAATTTACGCTGGGGCCATACAGATGGGTGTTGGGTTAGTTTTGCTTGCATTTCTCTCAAGGTCTGGGCTCACTCTCATGAAAGCTAACTTTGTAAAAGTTGTGGTGACATTGGCCGTGACCATGACCGCACTTCCTGTTTTTATTATTCAAGGGAAAGTTCGATGGTGGCCAGCGGTAATTCTTACTCTCGGACTATCAATTGGAGGATGGCTAGGGGCCCGAATTGCCGTAAAAGGCGGTGAACGGATCATTCGAATCTTTATGATCATTGCTGCCATTGGGTTAACCGGAAGATTGGTTGGGCTTTATGGTTAAGCTTTCGAACCATTGGTCCCAACTAGGTCTTTGTGACAAACTTTGAACATGCCAGTAGATATTGCCGTTGTAGGTTCATGTAATCTAGATCTCGTCGTTAATGTCGAGAATATTCCTCAAGTTGGCCAGACTGTACTAGGTGGAGACCTTCAGCAAATCCCCGGCGGGAAAGGAGCAAATCAGGCAGTTGCTGCTTCTCGTTTAGGAAAATCTGTAGCAATGGTCGGAAGGGTAGGAGATGACGAAAATGGTACCTTCTTACAGAAAAGTCTTGAAGAAAACGGGGTCAGCACAGAACACCTTCTCCGGACAACTAACGTCCCAACAGGGGTAGCCCTAATAGCTGTCCAGAGCGATGGAAACAATTCAATAGTTGTTAGTCCCGGAGCGAACAGTGAATTAACACCCGAGGATGTAATGGCTATAGAGCTAATACTTGAAGCTAAAGTCGTGCTTCTCCAAGCCGAAATACCTCTCGAAACAGTAGTTGCAGCAGCGCGGATGGCAAAAGGCACCATCATATGGAACCCAGCACCCGTTCCAGAAGAAAATGTTCCGTTAGAACTACTTGACCTTGTCGATGTTCTTATCCCTAACCAGAGCGAGCTTGAATTGCTCGTTGGAACTGAAACCGCTGGCAGCATTGAAGGAATAGTCGAGAAAGCAAAAACCTTGCCGTGCTCATCGACAATTGTCACCCTCGGTGGTCAAGGTGCTGTAGTCGTGGCCAACAACAAGGCAGTACATATTCCAGCACCTGAAATTTCTCCAGTTGATACCACTGCAGCAGGAGATTCTTTCTGCGCAGCAATAGCGACAAGTCTCGTAGAAGATAAAGACCTAGTCGAGGCAGCACAATGGGCGGTTCAGGTTGGTTCAGCTACCACTCTTGTTGCAGGAGCACAACCATCATTACCAACTTCCGAAGAAGTTCATCAAAGACTAAAAGGCGGGTAGAAGCCCATCTTTCTCGATACAGACGAGTACTCCGACAATTAAACTTATCAATCCTACGACAGCAGCTATATACCTGTACACGGTCACATGTTGACGTAACCAATTACTAGAATTTACTGAGACGATAGCAATTGAAGAGTTGGCAATTAGAAGACCAAAAACCCATGCAGCAAGTATTAATAATCCCCCGAGTTTCCCTGAAGCTTGAGTAGTGGCAACGAATATTGCGATTTGTGTAGGTGTTTCTAGACCGATGCCATGAAGTATTCCAACCCCACGCGCTGAAGATTTATCTAGTGCAGAGTTCTTTATAGGAAGCTCATGCTGATGTCGGTGGAAATGTGAACTTCCGCCATCTCCTTTTTTCATAGGTTGAGCATTCTCATGATTATGATCATGAACTTCGATATTTTTTTCATGAAGATGAGCGTGCTCATGCTCAATTAAAATTGAGCGCCCTTTAGAAGAATTCCGAACACGCTGCAGCCCTCGAAAAGCTCCATCACGAATAATCATCCAACGACTACGCAATTGAAAGTCTTCTCCCTGCAGTACAACATTGATAAGCACCCATAATCCGAGACCGATCAGGGAACCGCCAATGAAGTACATCATCGCGGTATCAACTGAATCAGATATTTTGAAATCAGCAAGAATAATTCCGATACCTAACAAAACAACTACTGCAGCATGTCCAAAGGCATACGCAGTTGCAAGCGAAAAAGCTTTTCTCGGATTTTTTTCACCAGTGACAATACCAGAAATTGCAGCAATATGGTCCCAATCAAAACCATGGCGGATACCAAATCCGAAAGCGGAGAGTAAAAGAGCAAAATCCATCTCTAAAAAGATTCCAGTTACAACAGAATGAGTCAAATTAACCCGTGTTCACTTTAAAGAAACTCTGGTTCTAGATGAGACGAAATACAATTGATGGACTACTGTTAGCCCAGTTGACCTTTGACCTTTAGTGTCGTAGTACTGGAGATGATTCCTTATGAAAGAAACCAACAAATCAATAAAATTTACTCTTAACGATCTCCCAATAGCCGAAGCTCACTGTGACGGCCCATGTGGAGTATATGACCCATCATCGGCAAGAATTGCAGCAGAAGCTGTTCGGTCGATGACGAAAAAAATTCTTGACTTAACCCCACCCGAACCCGGAGATGCTCAAGCAGTTGCAGCCTATCTCAATACTGTCGGAAGGTATGTAACGATAAAAGAAGAGCAGGCCGAACTAGCAAAGCACGAACTGTTGGTATTGTGGACAGATTACTTCAAGCCAGCACATCTCGAAGCCTACCCAGACCTACACGATGTCTTTTGGAATGCAGCTAAAGCCTGTTCTGAATGCAAACAGCATGTATCGGCAGATGCAGCAGATCAACTTATGGCTGCTGTCGAGAAAGTCCACAACATGTTCTGGGAAAGTAAAGGACGAGAAGTCACATACTACGAAGCAAGTTGATCGTAGCTTTTCTTAAAGAACTCTTAGCTTTTGCTATTCGAAAACGAAAAATCTTCCGTGTTGGCGGAGACAGCATGTTGCCTGCTCTCCAAGCAAACGACATAATATTTGTTCGTCCAGATACCCAGTGCTCCAAAGGAGACATTGTCGTAATCCGGCATCCGTACAAGAAAACAATCGTCATTAAACACGTAGCAGAAATCGATGATGATTTGATCGAATTACGAAGCCCCCACGGGACTGATAGTCGTCAATTCGGAAAGTCATCATTAAAGAATCTTGTAGGAGTAGCAACCTATAATTACACCAAAAAAATGTCACTTACGAAAGCGGAATTCTCCAGTTAAGTGAGGTCATCAAATCTCACTAACCATTTAATACGCAGTTCTTTTAAGGTGAACTCTTCTGCTTTATTCACAATCACAGATGAACCCACGTATGTAGCCTCCGTTTCATCAATGCATTGTTTTGTAGCTCGAATCGTATTCCCTGTTGTTGCCCAATCATCAACAATGAGAACTCGGTCTGTTCTATCTAAGTCAAATGACCTGCTCTGAAAATTTACCTGCTCTCCATTCCATATCTTTTCAGATGTAATTTGAGTATCAGACCCAGGGTGGTTTCTCCCATCTTTTCTAACAAGAACCAAACCAGACTCTAGATATTTCGCAACTAAAGCGCCCAGCACCGGACCACGTGCTTCCGGTGCGATCACCTTAGTGATACCCTCTCCAACATATTCGGAAGACATTGCCGCTCCCAATGACTGCAAAATATCAGCGTCACGAAGCAACCCTGCTACGTCAGGATGATCATTTACCATAGGAAAAGCTTCAATTAAAGATAATGAAAATGCGCCAAGTTCCGTTTTTCTCATATTCTCATCCTACAAATAAATCTTTAACCCGAACAGAGTGAGAAAGTTAAAGAAAACGATTTCAAACATAAAGAGCGGAAAGACGACAATGGAAAGAGATAATAAAGATATGGACCCAAAGGTTGTATACATAGCTGGACCGCTCTTTGATGAAGGGGAACGCTGGTGGATAGAGAAGATAGAAGCCATAATCGCTGATTCAGGATGCAAAACTTTTCTACCTCATCGAGACAACCCTGAGAAAACCCCAGATACCGTCCAGGAAATATTTGAAAACAACAGAGATGCTATTGGGAAAGCAGATCTAGTTGTAGCAAACCTTAATGGCATTACAACTGATGATGGAACCGCATGGGAACTCGGGTATGCCGCAGCACTTCATAAACCAGCAATAGGAATATTTACTGATTGGAGAGCAAGATTTGAAGGTGAAGAACTAGTCAATCTGATGATAAGCAGATCATTGGACACAATCCTACGGTCACTCGATGAATTAGTTGTTTTTCTCACCGAATGGAATAGCAGGAAAGAGTAGAAACGAACTGATGCAGCTACTTGATTCAAATATCCAGCATTATCACTGGGGAGACTATAAGTTCATCCCCGAACTACAGGGGCGCGCATCAGAAAAAACTCCAGAAGCTGAATTGTGGATGGGGGCACACCCGAAATCTCCAAGCAGAACACTTGATAACGACCAAGCCCTCGATGAACTTATAACGCTGAACCCTAAGGAAACGCTGGGAGAGCATGCAAAAGACTTCAACGAGGAGCTCCCATACATAATGAAAATTCTTGCAATTCGTTCCCCGTTATCTCTTCAAGTACATCCAACCGAAGAGCAAGCGAAGGAAGGATTTGAGAATGAAAGGACACTAGAAAAAGAAAATAGATCCTACTTTTCACCTCGCGGAAAAGAAGAAATCGTCTGTGCAATAACGGACACTGACATTAAATTTGGTTTTCGCGAAAGCAAAGAAATTAATGAGATCTTCAGACTTGCAACAAAAGCAGAATTTCAACATCTTCAAGAAATACTTTCAGTAGAAGATACCCAAAAAGCATTAAAAGACATCGTTGGTAGAATCCTTAAATATCAGCCGAATCAAGTGCATTCGTTCACAGAAGATATTTTAGCTACTGCTAAAAACACCACTTTTCTTTCTGACCGTGAGATGTCTTATTTCGCTGACCTTGTTGAAATATACCCAACTGACCCAGGGCTGATCATTTTTCTTATGATGAACTTCCTAACATTGCAGCCCGGGGAGTCCCTATACGTTCCTCCAACTATCACTCATGCCTATCTATATGGAAATGCAATAGAAATCACATCAAATAGTGACAATGTCCTCAGGTGCGGCCTGTCACCTAAACAACTAGACCATAACGAATATTTAAAAGTTGGCACTTTCACACCATCAAATCCCGATGTACAAAAACCAGAGGGGAATATTCACACATATACATCTCCTACGCAGTTCAGCTTGTCCCGTTTAGATATAGAAAATGAGTGGGATACAACTCTCAACGGTCCAGAAATATTGCTTTCGACCGAAGGGGCATTCACTATCACAAATGCGTTTGGTCAAAGTCTGCATGTTGAACAAGGAACGCCAGTATGGATTCCATATTCAGATACGCACTATCACATATCAGGTACGTGCCTAATTTTTCGATGCGCAACACAAATAGTTAATTAAATTCCTAACTGGCGGCTAGCAAGATCGCGCATAATTTCTTCACTACCACCACCGATAGCTTGAACGCGGACCTCCCTATATAGCCGTTCAGTTATTGACCCTTTTAGATAGCTGGCACCGCCAAGAATCTGTGCAGCTTCCCGTGCGCAAAATTCAAACGTCGTTGTTGCTTGCACCTTCAATTCCGCTATTTCTGCAACAGGATCATCTCCTTGGTTCAATCGCCACGCTAAAAGTTCACACCAGGCTTGCGCTGCATTGATATTCCTATCCATTTCTACAAATTTGTGACGGATTACCTGGTGGTCTGCAAGCCGCTTTCCAAATGTTTCTCGATTTCGCGACCAATCCAAAGCTTCCGCATAACAAGCTCGGGAATATGCAATTGACTGAGCAGCCATATCTATTCGCTCAGCATTGAAATTATTAACAATCGCAGAGAACCCAGTTCCTTCTTCTCCGATCAAATTCGTTATAGGAACACGAACATCATCGAAATATAAAGTAGCGGTATCTGACGACAACCAGCCCATCTTCTCAAGCCGTGTCCTCTCTACTCCTTTCCGGTCACCTTCAATTAAAAGCAGAGAGACACCGCGTGCTCCTTCATCCCCAGTACGAACTGCAACAGTTAAAAAATTTGCATGCATGCCAGAAGTAATAAATGTTTTTTGCCCATTTACGATATATTCTTCACCATCTCGTTTCGCAACTGTTTGAATTCTGGCCACATCAGAACCTCCACTGGGTTCGGTAATAGCGAGCGCAGCCACAGCATCGCCAGCTAAACAAGGTGTCAGAACTCTTCTTTTCATCTCATCAGAGCCTGCTCTTTGAATCGGCGGAAGCCCGATGTAATTTGAAAGCATCGAAGCAACAACTCCACCTGAACCAGCCATAGCTAGTTCTTGCATCATCACCATTCGAAGTATTGCATCGCGTTGCCCATGGCCGCCATATTGCTCCTCAAACCCATCTCCAAAAATTCCAATTGATGCAGCCTTCTTATAGAGGTCTCTCGGAACTTCCCCCGCTTGTTCCCATTCTTGGACATAGGGAACAATTTCTTTATTTGTGAATTGTTGTATGAGAGATCTAAATGCTTCGTGATCTTCAGAATAGAAGGGGGAGGAAACAGTCATGTTTTCAGCTTCGCATGGATTTATTATTCTCCCAAACTGGAGAAATTAGGATCTCGTTTTTCAACGAAGGCCATCATCGCTTCTAAATTTGCGGGTTTGCCTAACAATGCTTGAAAAGCTGCATCTTCACGATTTCTCGCTGCATAAAGACTTTCCCGAATAGGTTCCATAATGACGTTCTTTGAGAAGATAAGAGAACTGATCGGTTTCGCTGCAAGAATCGCAGCATAATGCATAGCTGTATCAAAGAGTTCCTCTGGTGCACACACCTTAAAAGCAAGTCCCATCTCTTTGCATTCATCAGCTGATAACCATTCAGAACTCAGCAAAGTCCAAATAGCGTTTTGTTTTCCCAGTAATTGAGGAAAGGTGAAACTGCTTGCAGCTTCTGGAGCTAATGCAAGGCTTGTAAAAGGACATTTCACTTTTGCTGTTTCTGACATAAACACCAGATCAGCAAGGCCGAGTACCGTGACTCCTATACCAAGGCCTATACCATTCACCGCACATATTAGGGGCTTAGAGAACTCTATGAGTTCATCCGCAAGCCCGGTAAACCCATGCTTTCCTGGAGTAAAGGTAGATCCACTAGTGCGCTCTGCCATTTCTTTTACATCGGTACCAGCGGAGAAACTATCTTCTGTTCCTGTAAGAACAACTACAGCAATCTCAGAGTCATTATCTGCGTCTATTAAAGCTTCTGTCACAGCATCATACATTTCTTCATTGAAAGCATTTTTTGCTTCTGGCCGGTTAAAGCGAATTAAGCGGATACGTTCATTGTCGAGAATATCAATCATGAGTTTTAACCTTCCTTATCCCTGTGGTGGCCATTTCGCATGCCCTGGGCGTTCATCAACGGGTACTAAATAGCAGTGAGTTCCTTGATAAATGCTTGGCATACATTTATTACAATGAATACAAACACCATCGTCTTTGACTCCTATAGACCATCGATGTATTAAATCAGGTTCACGAAGAAGCGCACGACCCATCGCAACAAATTCGAATCCTTCGGCAATAGCATCCTCAACTGTTTGAACCTTATTAATACCGCCTAGAAGGATTAAAGGCATAGATAACGCCTTTCGGAATCTTCGGGCATAGTCAAGAAAGAAAGCTTCTTCGAAGGGGTAAAAGGGCATGAATTTTTTTGCTGTTAGCTTGAATGGCACTCGAAGAGCTTTAGGGAAAATTGCAGCCATTTCATTCACAGGAACGTCGCCTCGGAAAAGATACATCGGGTTCTCAAAAGAACTACCACCTGACAGTTCAATTGCGTCAAGCGAACCATCTCCTTCCAACATTTGCGCAAAAGCAATGGATTCATCGATTTTGAGACCCCCCTTAACCCCGTCATCCATATTTATTTTTGCTATCACTGCCATTGAGTCAGGAGCTGTATCTCGGACGGCTTTCGCTATTTCTCTCCCGAGTCTCGCCCGATTCTCTATCGAACCACCCCATTTATCTTGTCGTTTATTCAGTTTCGGGCTAAGGAAGTTACTTACTAAATAACCATGGCCAAAATGCAGCTCAAGGCAGTCAAAACCGGCACTCGAAGCAAGCTTTGTCGCTGTGGCGAAATCCTGAATAACTTGGGAAAGGTCTTGTTCAGAAGCTGGATGAGTTCTCTTCATTCGTTGTTTCGCGAGAACCTTTGAAGCTGATAATCCGCGCCCACCTGTTCCAATGCCTACAGGTCCCGCATGGCCAAGTTGCATAGACACCGCGACACCAGAATTGTGCATTTGCTCAACGAAATGCTGTAAACCCGGTACTGCTTCTTCACGCACAACAATCTCATTTGGTGCCCCTTGCCCATCAGGAGAAACAGCGCAATACGCTAGAGTCGTCATTCCGACGCCACCTTCAGCAAATGCGAGATGAAAATCTACCAGCGCATCAGTAACTAAATTATGCACTGCCATACCTTCGAAAGTCGCAGCCTTAATAAAGCGATTTTGGAGCATGACGGGACCAAGCCTTGCCGGTGCAAAAGCTGAAATTTGTCCTGTATGCATGTTCTCCCCTAAAAAGACAACCTAGTCGAGACTTCCCGTTCGTTCATCTTGATACCTACCATCATTTCAAGCAACAATAGGAAGGTAAGGACTTTACTTCTGTTGGAGGGGATAGATGACTGGTGAACCGAAAGAAGTAGATTTCCATTTTGATGTTATGTGTCCATGGGCGTACCAGACGTCAAAATGGATACGAAGTGTGAGAGAACAGAACGAGATTACCATCAACTGGAAATTTTTTAGTTTAGAAGAAGTGAATCTTCGGGAAGGGAAGAAACATCCCTGGGAGCGCGAATGGTCCTACGGATGGTCAATGATGCGCATTGGGGCGATCCTTCGAAGAGAGAGCATGGAAAGCCTTGATAAATGGTATGAAAGATCAGGTCGGGCGCTTCATGAAGAAGGAATGCGCCCCCATGAACCTGCTGTAGCGAAGGAACTTCTCGAAGAGATCGGAATGGATCCTGCAATTGTTGATATCTCCCTTCAAGATCAATCAACCCACGAAGAAATCAAAGAAGACCACCAACGAGTCGTAAATGCTGGTGGCTATGGGGTGCCGACTCTCTTCTTTGGGGAGCATGCACTTTATGGTCCAGTTCTTATTGACCCTCCTGAAGGCGAGAAAGCTATGAGGCTTTGGAAAGCTGTCATAGCATGGCTTGAGTTTCCATCTTTATACGAAATGCAAAAACCAAAAATAGAAGAAGATGAACAGCGGATAATGCAAGTATTTCGTCCATATTTAGAAGCACGCGATTGGGTAAGTATTAATCGCGGAAAAGTTATCGAATTCCCTGATAGTGATAAAGAAGGATAGGAATTACAGCTAGTGACACCTTCTGAATTAAATCCCCGGGTCGCAGAAATGTCCCCTAAATTTACCCACCTCGACGAAGTAGACGATGTGCCTTGGATTCCTGTACGTAGTCAACGAAATTCAGATGGTAGCGAATCTCATGTATGGGAAAAATGGGTTGCGTTCTCTATTAACCCAATGTATCTTTCCCTCTTTGCCAAATGGGACCCTGGAATGATCGTTCGAAAACATGGCCACTTCAGCCCCCATGTACTTACTGTCATCGAAGGAGAATTCTTTTGTGGCGAACGACTTTGCGGTCCGGGAACCCATATTGAACTGCCATTTGGAGCTGACTTCGGCCCCTTTAGAGCTGGTCCTAAAGGAGTCACTCTTTACGAAGTGATGATGGGTGATCCTCGTTCTTGGAGTGATGACCCTGAAGCTATGGCAAAGATCCTTGAAGAACATGGTGTAACTCAGTTACCTGACCCCCCAATAGAGCTCCCCGATGGGCTTGAGGACCTTCGTAAGTTATATGTAGCGGCAGAGATACAGCAATCAAATTGAAAAAAATTCAGTAATCTCTGACCGCAATTCCGATATTCCAGTGCCCGTCATAGCGCTCACCCATAACACTTCTTTTTTTTCAACTCCTAATTTTCCAACCAAGTCTTTTTTCCTTGCCCCTCGTTTAGATGAACGGACTTTATCTTCCTTCGTAGCGACAAATCGATATGGAAGCTCTATGTGATCAAGCCACTCAATGGTTTGAAGATCTAACTTGGTTGGGCCAACAGCGCTATCAATTAACAAAATTACAGCTCCAAGTGTGTCACTCTCCATCAAATATTCTTCAATCATTTTTTTCCAACGGTCCATCTCTGCTTTCGGAGCTTTCGCAAACCCATACCCTGGAAGATCAACTAGCCAAGATCCCGAACCTTCAGGATCAAATTCATACACATTTATCAATTGTGTAGCACCTGGAGTCTTTGATGTTTTCGCAAGCTTTTTCCTATGTGCCAATGCATTAATAAGAGAAGATTTCCCTACATTTGACCGTCCAACAATAGCAAGTTCAAGTGTTCTATTTGGAAGCTGGTCAAGACGAGAAGCTGATTGAAGAAATCGTATAGGAAGCGGATTAGACACATTTCTAGACTAGCCGCCTCCTATGAAGAGAGTGCTTGTCACATTTTGATTCCTTAACGAATCAAAATTCAGGCGAACAACATGTTCCATATTCCCTTTTTCTTAAAGATTCTCTCGAGAAGCCGGGAGAGGCGTGAATGATCCAACATGTAGGTTAAACGCTGATATTTCA
The DNA here is from genome assembly GCA_029244605.1 of Acidimicrobiales bacterium. GTDB lineage: Bacteria > Actinomycetota > Acidimicrobiia > Acidimicrobiales > UBA8592 > UBA8592. The sequence continues at coordinate 14,986 of JAQWQL010000059.1, forward strand.
AGGAAATAGTTGTGTTTTCAGTACAAATGTACTGGAAGTAGGTAGCTGAAATAGCTAGAAAACCAGGTTGATTTCAATCTAGTGAAGATCCCTGTGTTTTTACAGAATAACTACATGAACAAAAACACAGCCCTCATCTCCGCCCTATTCCTAGCCATCCTCATCGTTACAACCGCCTGTATCCCACAAGGAGCAATCAACTCAGATCCTGCAGTTAGTGTTCCACAAATCCTAGAAACAACAGAAGTAGTTGTTGAAGAAGCACACTCCGACCACGACGGTCACGATCACTCACACGAAGGACACTCACACGAAGAATACGTAACCACACCAGAGGTATCCGAAGAAGAAATCGCAGCCACAGCAGCCGCTAAAGCTGTGGAAGTAAGAATCGCAGCAGAAGCCAAAGCACAAGCTGAAGCAGCTGAAGAAGCAGCTCGAATCCAAGCTGAACAAGCCGCAGCTGAAGAAGCAGCCAGAGTTGCTGCTGAACAAGAAGCCCAACGTCAAGCAGAAGCCGCCGCAGCCGCAGCCGCAGCCTGTAAAACAGACGCAGTACACGGAGTCATCACCTCCTACTGTGGTTACGAAGGAACGTACCAATCACAAGTACAAGCAGCAGCCGACGCTCTCCCCGCAGAACTCAAAACAGCTTTCGTTGACGTAGAAATAGTCAACGGTTGTCACCCAAACGCTTTCGCCTCAATGGGACGTTGCGTTTACGGAGTTTGGGATTCCGCTGGGTGGGATGCTGACACTCACGGTAACGCTTGGTCAAGAAGCCTTTGGGTTTCTAACCGAGGCGTAGAGTCTGGTCGACTAACTGACATTATGGTTCACGAAGCCGGACATGCTTACAGCTTTAACATCGCTCGAAACTGTGTCAACGAAGACACTGACAATACTTACCGAGAAGACGCTAGAACAATCTTCGGTGGAGAAGAGCCATTCGCCGATGGAATCACCGCTTATTACAACGGTGCCGGAGCCTTTCAAAACTATAGAGGCACAGGAACCGCTCTCTCCGTAGCTGAAACAGATATTCTCGAAAAAATGTTCAGCAGCTGCTAAACAAGTCGGGGATCGATCAGGATCCTATAAAATATCTAGATCTTTCCGACTCTCCCATACCAATCCAGCAAGAAGCGTTCGAGATTCGACACCCACTTTCTGGTAGATCGTCGTCAAATTGTTTCGAACTGTGCTCGATGCTAAATGAAGGGCTTCCGAAATTTCTGCATCGCTTAATCCATCTGCGATAAGTTCAGCGATTTCGAGCTCTCTTTTCGTTAAAGAGTCCCTATCTAAAGCGCCTTGAGATCCGAGCTCAGCGGCAGCGTCCCGAGCATCAGCATGTGTCAGCATGGAGAATCCTTTCGCTGTCGCTTCCATAGCTTCCGCCAAAGGTTTAAGATCAGAATCCTTTTCTAAATATGCAGAGACAGAACCGCTTTCAAAAGCAGCGATTAACGACCGAGGTGACTTCACAGATGTGAACACTACACAGCGAGCCGATAGATTATTTTCTGAAATATGTCGGGCGACATCAAGGCCTGAACCTTCACCAAGACGGAGATCTAAAACTGCGATGTCAAACACAGCATCATCAAGTGCCGCTATGGCTTCATCCACTGATCCAACTTCAGTGATTTCAACACCTTCTTCGAAAGTAGATTCCAAGCCGGCCTTAATTCCCATCCGGACCATCGGATGATCATCAACCAGAAGTACCTTCATCTATTCTCCTTCATAGAGCCAATATCGTTTCCTACTCCTGTATAAACCTCGTATTTTCGCACTCCTTTAGAGTA
>JAQWQL010000087.1 GCA_029244605.1 Acidimicrobiales bacterium
GTTTCCAACCCAACATGGGACCCCATAGCAAAACCCGGTGCCCTGCACGAATACTTTCGAGGAAACCCAACGGGAAGATCCCCTCTGGAAATGTTAAAAGACCGCGAACCCTTACCCGGTGAATACATGGATAGAAACCTACGGGTCAAAAAAATTAAAGAGCAAGGGCTCCAAGGCGTTTGGCTCTTCCCGACGCTAGGGGTCCTATATGAGGAGCTACTAAAGAATGATATTGAAGCAGTCAAAGTTCTTTTCAAGGCGTTTAACCGATGGTTAGATGAGGACTGGGGTTGTAATTATCAGGATACTATTTTCGCTGCTCCATATATCTCACTTTGTGATGTTGATTTTGCCGTAGAAGAACTGCAATGGGCGCTGAATCAAGGTGCCAGAGTTGTCTGCATGAGGCCAGCTGCGGTCTGGACTGAGGAAGGGCCAAAATCACCAGGAAATAAGATATTTGAACCATTTTGGGCTCAACTCAACGAAGCAGGAATTCCGCTCGTTATCCATGCTGGAGATAGCGGATACTCCAGCCAGGGATACGCTGAAGATGGATTTGGAGCTAATTTTGGAGGGTCCAGATCCTATGTTCCGTCAATCAAAGCATTCAACATCGAACGAGCGGCCCTTGACTGGCTTATGACAATGTCTTTGGAAAAGATGTACGAGCGATTCCCGAACTTACGGATAGCATCTGTCGAAAATGGGTCGAGCTTTCTCCCTGACCTGTTTCGAAAATTACCTCAGCAGAAAAACAAATTGATGGGATGGTTTAAAGAGGACCCTCTGGAGCAATTCAAGGAGCATGTTTGGATTAACCCGTTTTGGGAAGACGATCCATCTGAAGTCGCCGATTACATGGGAAGCGACCGAGTTATTTTCGGATCAGACTGGCCTCATATTGAAGGAATGCCAACTCCACTCGATTATGTTGATGAATTAAACAGCTTTAATGAACATGAGCAGAAATTGATCCTTCATGACAATGTGCTCGAACTCAATACCCCGAGGCCAACGTAACCTGTTCAACCCCCACTCACGGTAATGTCTTCGCCAGTTACCCATGATGAAGCGTCCGATGCAAGATACAAAACAGCTGAGGCGATATCTTGAGGGGTTCCAAGTCGCTGAAGAGGAATACCGGTCTCTTTGGCATACGCCGGGAGGTCCTCAGGAGTGAGTTTCATAACTTCGTAAAAAATTTCAGTAGGTACGGCGCCTGGGCTAACAGAATTGACACGGATGTTTGGTGCAAGCTCGTAGGCTAACGATGCTGTAAGAACGTTCACGCCAGCTTTTGAAGCAGCGTAATGGGAATTGTTCGGTACAGCCCCTGATGATGAACGGGAAGAAATGTTAATTATCGCTCCCGAACTCATATTTCTAGCAGCTGTTTGACAGCCAATAAAGGTAGACGTCAGTGTTTGCGCTACCGTTTGGTCCCACTCGGAGCGAGCTAGGTCCTTTAACGGGCTGCGACCGGTGCTTGCGCCAACGTTATTTACCCAGATATCGATCTTGCCAAATTCGGCTACCGCTTTCTGAGCAAGCTCCTCTACCTGAGCATCTTGGGTCGCATCGCATGGATGACATATTGCCAGACCACCAGTATCAATAATCTGATCTCGAACGCGTTCAATGTCAGATATTGTTCGAGCAGAAATTACGACATTTGCTCTAGCTTCTGCAAGGGCCATCGCGATACCCTCACCAATTCCCTTCCCGCTGCCAGTCACAACTGCAGTCTTGCCACTTAAATCAAATAATTCCAGTGTGTTCATCATCGCCTCCGTTAGGTACCCCTTCCTACCATATATCTCATAAGGAGAGAATACTCAGCTGGTTTTCGTATGCGGGCTCATCACTGCGAGCGAAGTGGTGATCCCAATATGACGGGTTTTGATTGTCGTGATTTTCCGCCCTGTCTGCACGGCTGGCTTAACTGGGGTGCATTTTTCACCTAAATAATCTGCTGTTACTTGCAGATTTTCTGAGATTAGCGCGAGGCCCCAAAACATCGCTTGACCCTTAGTTTCCGACTGATTAGGGCCTACTAGTTCAAGGATCACATCACCGAGCCAGAAAAAAGTTTGGCGCATCTCTGCTTCATTATCACCAAAAGTCCTTACTCTTCGGGGGTGGATTCCATTTGCTTCGAAAGCCAGCGTGGTCTTGTCACAGTCTGTTGTAGTGACGACAAGATGGTCGATCAGCGTAACACCATTTGGATGGATAGAACGAGGGTGTCTATCTTCGTCAGTGGAGGAAAGGCCGGTACTTTCAACAAATTTAAGCGAATCGATTTTTCCGCTCATCCCATTGACAGCAGCACTGGAGATACCGTGCTCATTGGTGGGGTCGAAGAGAAGCTGGATGTTCCCGAGCTGACATATTGATTCACCACTCGACAATTCCATGACATCAAAACCTGCAGATGACCATATTTCTGCTTTCCCGCCGATAGTTAATTGAAGGAGCTGAAATTCGCTATATCCCATGATAAGAAACTGTACATCAGTTTTTTCATAATTCTTAACTTCGATTAGGCCTCAAAGCTCTCTATTGCATTAGGCCATTTGAGAACTTTCTACTGAGGATTTCCCCCGCAACAGGGAGAGTGCAACACTTTGAAGATGCGCCGAGAAGTCTCACCCCGACCTTTTTTCGTATTGTCGGCGGCTGTTGCTTCAGCGGTCCTTGTCGTCGCTAACATCTCATCTCTTAATGTGGCCCTCCCTGAGCTCTCCAGAGAGTTAGGTGCAACCCAATCGGACGTCCAATGGATGATCGATATTTATGCTTTCTTCCTCGCTACCCTTTTGCTACCCGCCGGAGCGTTAGGGGATAGGTATGGCCGCCGCCGAATGCTACTCATCGGGATCTTTATCTTAGGGGCGGCAAATGCAGCAACACTCTTTACCACAGACGTTTCACTAGTGATTACAAGTCGGGCAGTCAGTGGGGTTGGAGCCGCTTTAATATTCCCTGCCACACTATCCACGATTACTACAACCCTTCCAGAAGACAAAAGAGTCAAAGGTGTCGCTATCTGGACAGCATCTGTGTTTTTCGGCGGCCTGTCTGGGGTACTTATTTCTGGAGCGCTCATGGAGAACTACTGGTGGGGAAGCGTCTTTCTCGCAATGTCGATTCTCTCTGGGGCAATCTTTCTTCTGTGCTGGGCCTACCTCCCTGACTCTTCTAATCCAGACGAAGCCAATATGGACCCATTAGGGACTTTGCTATCCTTTGTCGCTGTCGGCGGTATTGTCTTCGGCGTCATGGAAGGACCAACAAAAGGTTGGTCATCGACCCTTATCGCGACCAGTTTTATTATCGGCACATTAGCTCTACTGACCTTTGTACTGTGGGAACGGTATACGCCTCGCCCATTACTTGACGTTCGCATGTTTGCAGATAGGGGAGTACGATCCGGTTCATTTTCCCTACTTGTCCAGTTCACGGTGGCATTCGGCTTTTTCTTTCTCACCGTCCCGCTCCTCGCATTTGTATATGGGTTCGGACCTCTAGATATGGGATTAAGCCTTATGCCTGCGGCTATTGGATTATTCCCAGCATCAGCAATAGCAATACCGCTCACGAGAAAAATCGGGTTTCGTACTGTAGGAACTCTCGGGCTCGTCCTACTCGCAGGGGCGTTCTATCTTGGGACTTCCCTCGAGATAGATAGCAGCTTTGCATCGTTTGCTGTTGTCATGGTCGTGTATGGAGCCGGAATAGGTTTTGCTTCTCCACCAGCGACAGAAATTATCGTTGAAGCTCTCCCAATGGAAAAGCAGGGGGTCGCTTCCGCATTAAACGATGTGTTGCGCGAACTAGGCGCTGTCGTGGGTATCGCCCTTTCCGGATCAATCTTCAATGCCGGTTACCGTTCATCACTAGCCGGTGTCGTAGGATTACCTCAAGAGGTCATAGACGGTGTGAGAGAAACACCGGCAGCTGCAGCGCTTATCGCCCCAACACTTGGAGAAGACGGAGTGATCCTATTGGACACGGTAGCGCAATCAGTTATTGATGGATGGGGCAATGGACTATGGGCCGCATGTATTACCGCAACTATAGGTGCTATTGGATTCTGCTTTTGGGCTCCCGGACGGGACAGAAGCCAAGTTTCGCCGTCCAGCGGAAGCGCTAAAGAAGGATCGGTGTCGTACAGCGATGTGTCAAAAGTCCTTATGATCGAAGGAACTCGGACACGAACAAGTATTACTGTTTCACACAAGGTCGTTACGAAAAACAAGCATAACGATGGATGATTTTTTTGAGGAGCCGAAGAGAATGGGATGCCTTATCATTCCATTGACTGCTGTTGCGGGGTTTATTGTTGTCGCTTTATTTTGTGCCGCTGTCGGCGTCTCTGCTTCCACTTCGACAATAGCCGGCTGCTTTGGGGGTTTAGCCGCAGTTTTAAGCGCAGAGAAAATCTTGAATAGAGGTAAGGGTGGCCGTAGGTAAAGCAGATACAGTACCCACAAGCAAGTCCGAGCTGTTGTGAAAGGGCACTATGTCAGAAGACCTACAACATCCTGTTGTTATCGTATGTGGAGGTCCTGCCCCAGACGGAAAAGCTATTGAATACATCCCAACTCCGGCAACGGTTATAGCAGTTGATTCAGGCTTGGATCACGCCCGAAATCTTCGGCTTAGTCCCGATCTGCTTATCGGAGATCTTGATTCGATATCCTCCGGGGGGCTTCATTGGGTGAAAAAGCAAGGAATTAGGATTAAGGAATTTCCAAACGATAAAGATAAGTCAGATTTTGAGCTGGCGTTGGATTATGCGAGGGGAATTTCGAACCGTTTATTTGTAATCGGGTCTGATTCTGGAAGGGTGGATCAACTTTTTGGAATTATCGCGGCTTTAGGTTCTGTAGCTCCGGTTCTTGACTCTTGTCATGCCTTACTCGGATCAACTTATTTTACTTTTATCAGCGACACGGCAGACGTATATCGTAACAACGGAGCAATAGTCTCAGTTTATTCCATGGGGGGAGTAGCGGAAGGGGTTTCTTTGCAGGGGTTCCGATGGGAATTAACAGGAGCTACTTTCCTGCCTGGGTCTACGCATGGATTGAGCAACGAAATTCTTGATGAGGTAGGAAAAATATCTGTAAGTAGTGGAGTTGTAGCTGCGATCCAGCCGGACTCTACTTAGGGGTATCAATAGCAGTTGCGCTCCATCTGCCTGCTGATTGGTTCAGTATCAAGTCTATTCCGAAGGTATCTGAAAGGTTTTTTTCATTCAGGGTTTCTTGAATTGGTCCAGTAGCGACGACTGCTCCTTCCCGTAAAAAAAGAACATGGGTGAATCCGGTAGGTATCTCTTCGACATGGTGAGTGACGAGAACGATGGGGGGAGCAGAGGCATCTTTTGAGATAAGCGCCAGTCCTGCAAGAAGATTCTCTCGAGCAGGGAGATCTAGTCCGGCAGCAGGTTCATCGAGGAGAATTAACCCAGGGTCACTCATCATGCTTCTGGCAATTAAAACGCGTTGACGTTCACCTGAAGACAGCGTACCAAAAGTCTGGAGGCCCAATCTCCCCGCCCCAATCCGCTCCAATTCTCGCTGAGCTTTCTTTTCATCCTCTTTGGTGTAGCTATGCCACCATGGTTCTAGAGCGCCATATTTTGCTGTCATGACAACTTCTTGAGCAGTAAGGCTGGGTCGAAGAAGATCAGCAAATCCCTGACTCGTAAAGCCGACAAGGTGCCGCATCTTTCGAATATCGGTTTTCCCCAATTGATGACCAAGGACCTCAACTTTCCCGCTACTTGGGTGCAGATAGAAACTAGCTATTCGAAGCAATGACGTCTTCCCCGACCCGTTTGGGCCAAAGATGACCCACCTTTCACCCCCACTCACCGTCAAGTTAAGTTCACGTAATAGAAATTTCCCACCCCGTTCGAGGGAAACATTTTCGAGTGATAAAGCTACTTTTTTCATATTTCTATTGGTCCACTACCGTTTTCCACGCCTGATACATGCCAGCATATTTGCCCTTCTCTTCTAAGAGGTCACTGTGGCTTCCGAGCTCAACTATTTTTCCCTCATCTACGACAGCGATTCTATCTGCGCGCATTACAGTAGCGAGCCGGTGGGCGACAATTATGGCGGTCCGGCCATTCAAAAGTGAATCGAGTGCTCGCTCTATTGTGTTTTCAGATTGTAAATCAAGATTCGATGTTGCTTCATCGAGAACTAAAACTCTCGGTTGGGAAAGAAAAGCGCGAGCCAACGCAACTAACTGACGCTCACCAGCGCTTAACGAAGAACCACGCTCATGAATGACGGTGTCGATACCATTTTCCATGGAAGTCACAAGTGGAGTTAAGCCAGTAGATTCCAAAGCGTCCCAGATCTCTGCATCTGAGGAACATGGCTTTGAGAACGAAATATTGTCCCGGATTGTTCCGGCAAAGAGAAATGGTTCTTGGGGAACAACGCCAAGTTGCGAACGCAGCGAATTGAGAGTTACGTTTCTGATGTCGTGGCCATCGATAGTTATATTCCCATCAGTAGGGTCATAGAAGCGACTCACGAGCTTTGCGATAGTTGATTTTCCTCCCCCCGTGGGCCCGACAATAGCTAAAGTCTCTCCAGCATTAATATCTAAATTCACCTCATGCAAAACTTGTACTTCCGGGGTGTAGCTGAAGGAAACATTATCTAAACGGATTTCTCCTTCTATAGGGGGAATAGGACTTGCATCGAGGCGTTCAATAACGCTTGGCTGCGTAGCTAACAACTCGCGCAGTTTTGCTGTAGCAGCTTGACCCTGCTGGTAGCCGTTATATAGCTGAGTTAGTGTCTGAATCGGGGCGAAAAAAGCACCGAGATATAGAAGGAAAGCTGTAAGCTCGCCAATTTTGAGATTTCCATTTAGAACCATCTTGCCACCAATAAGGAGAACTAAAGCTCGTCCGACAATAGCGATTGCTTCGGTTCCGGGCGTATACACGCAAGCTGCTTTCACTGCATCAAGATTTGCGTCCTTGTGTTCTCCGACAATATTGGTATGTCGAATGACATTGTGTCGTCGGCGGTTGTGGGCAGTTATTACTCGAATGCCAGCAAGGCTCTCCTGTAAGTCAGCTAATACGTCTGCGATTCGATTCCGAACTCTCCGGTATGCATGTTCAGATCGACGCCTAAACCACTCACTAAGTAGGAGGGTCACTGGAACGACAATAGCGAGAGTTATTAAGGCAAGGCCTGGATTGATGATCACTAATACAACTGTGATCACCACAACTGTCAGGCCTTGGACAGCGAAATTCACTAACCCTTCTTGGAATAATTGAGATAATGCTTCGATATCGCTTGTCATTCTTGTCATAAGAACGCCAGCTTTCTCGTTAGTGTAAAAGTCCAAAGATTGCCGCTGTAGATGGCTAAAAACACGGATACGTAATTTCTTCATGAGGGCTTCGCCCAGAGCTCCTGTGTATCGAATTCGATACCAGCCACTTAAAGCATGGAAAGCGATGCTAACTAAGTAAGTACATGCCACGACTACAAGGACTGTTCTATTTCCATCGACGACACCTTCATCGATACCAAACTTCGTTAGTAGCGGCCCAGCCTGTAGGAGGATGCTCTCAACTATTACTAGGAATAAGGCTCCTATCAGTTTCCATTTATGTGGAGAGAGGAAGCTCCTAAGTGTGAAGGGATCTTGATCTTTAGTTTGGTATTCAAAAGAGGTAACGGGCTCTTGATGATCTGGCTCAGAATCCAAGACTTCATTTACGCTCTCTTGGAGATGGCCAGGAACTCCAGCATACGGCAAACCTGCATCACGAGAAGACGTTACTGAGTTCGCTCCACCAAAACCTATCGGAGGTCCGAAACTCATTGCAGCTCCCATGTTGAAATATTCACAATTAAATGTCTTTGGAGGCTATTCATTTTCCCCCCCATGATTTTGCTGCTCTTTCTTCTCTGCTTCAGCAAGGATGGAGACGTAACGAGGCTCGTTAGCCATGAGTTCGCTATGTGTGCCAGTAACAGCTACTTTCCCGTTCTCAAGCAGGACAACGCGATCCGCTAAAGAGATTGTCGAAACTCTTTGAGCAATTAGGATTGTGGTCCTTCCAGATAGATGTTGATTTAGCGCTGTATGAATTTTTTCCTCTATCTCCACATCTATGGCACTGGTAGCATCATCGAGAATAAGGATCGGGGTTTTCTCTAACAACGTTCTTGCTAGGGAGATACGCTGTCGTTGCCCTCCAGATAGCGTGTATCCACGCTCGCCTACCACAGTTGCGTACCCATCGGAGAGTTCCTCAATAAACCCAGAAGCTTCTGCTGCTTCTGCCGCTGCCGCTATTTCTTCCAAAGGGGCATTCGGATTGCTATAGGCGATATTCTCACCGATGGAAGTAGAAAATAGAAACGGTTCATCAAAGACTACGCCAATCTGGTGGCGGAGGGAATCTAAAGTGACTTCCTTAATGTCTTTCCCGTCCACCTGTATGTTGCCGGCTGTCGGGTCATAAAAGCGGTTCAGTAGGCGGCTTATTGTCGACTTTCCAGAGCCAGTTCGCCCTACTATTGCGACTGTCTCTCCAGGGGAAATTGTTAAGTTGAAGCCAGATAAGACTTCCTCGGTTTGCCTAGTTGCGTTGCCCTTGTGGGTGGGATAAGAAAAATGAACATTATCGAAGACAATTTCACCTTTAACGTTAAGTAGGGGATTGGCATTCTCTGAGTTAACAACTGTTGGTTCTTCATCAATAACTTCGAAAATGCGCTGGGCAGAAGCCGAGGCGCGTTGAGTTTGGAGTAGAAGAAACCCAAACATTCTAAATGGTGCTTGGAGCATGATGACATATGCGTTGAAGGCGAATAGCGTCCCTATAGAGACACTGCCCTCAATAGCTAAGTGGCCACCATAAAGAAGAACCAAGGCCATTCCGACGCGAGGTAGAGACTCAATGATTGGGTTGTACTTAGCGCGGGCCCGAATTGCTTCGACGTTCACCCATTTGATGTGTTCGGCAGATCGCTGCAAAAGGCCGACTTGATGTTGTTCTGCGGCGAATGACTTTACGACTCGGATCCCATTGATATTCTCATCCACGATTGTCGCCAATTCTGCTAATCGGGCTTGGCTTACCCATGTCAGAGGAAAGACAACCCGCCGGAGTTTTTGTCCAAAGAAATAAACCCCTGGAAGGGTGACAAGGGAGACGAGCGTTAGGGGAACGTGCAAAGTCATCATGTAACCAAAAGCAAGGACAAATGAGATAATCGTCATCCCAATGAGCGGCCCAAACGCAAGCAAGACTTGGATTGAACGTATATCACTATTCCCTCTCGAAATAACTTCACCTGACTGGGTCCGGTCAAAATAAGAGAAACTGAGCTTGGTCAGGTGAGAATACAGCAGAGACCGAAGGTCTGTTTCTACACCCCATGCCAATCGGAAAAGCGAATACCTGTATAAAGCACCGAAAAAAAATCTTCCGGCCCCTACTGAAACGAGGATGATAGCCCAAGTTGTTAAAGCTTCTTTATCGGCCCCTATCGCAGCGTCTATCGCATTCCGAGCCAAAGCGGGAACAGCAACGTTAAGAATTAAAGCTATGACGCCAGTGAACAGGCCCAAATACA
>JAQWQL010000112.1 GCA_029244605.1 Acidimicrobiales bacterium
AATAGGTGGGGGAAATATTCTTGACCCGCAACCATTACTCAAAGCTTCAATTGCTAATCCCGATGCAAATATTGGTCGGATTATCTCTGAACATAGGTGGATTACGGCTGACCATTTAGAAGCTTTGACGGGCGAAAAACGAACTCCGAACGTAAAGAATTGGGTGGTTCACCCTCCTGTTATCGACCAATTGAAAGGCGAGGTACTTCAACTGGTTGAAGAAGGTGGACTACTTGGGATTAACCTTTCTGACTTAGATGAGAACCAACGTAATATTGTCGATTTACTTTCAAATGTTGTGATCGAAGGAAACTATCTTCGTAAGGAGGGCGAAGATGATCTTGCTGAGCATGCTTTTCTTCAAGAACTGGAAATGAACTTGTTCAAGCCTCCCGAACCGGTTTCTGTACCTAAACCCGAACTGCGAGAGTTAGTGCGAAGGGGGTTAGTAGTGGAAGAAGGAGGTATCTATTTCTCTCCTACAGCAATTAAAGAAGCAACGACTGTATTGGCAGCAATGCTAAAGGAAGCGCCTGAAGGGGTGACAGTTAGCGAAATTAGAGAAAAACTTAACACCTCGCGAAAATATGTCTTGCCTCTTCTGGCTTATCTCGATAACTCAGGAATCACTCTCAGGAGAGAAGATGTGAGATTAGCTGGTAAACGTATGCCTATTACCGATTAAGGTCGCTAGCTCAATTAGCTCTACCATAGAGCCACGTGTGAATATCGGAATGAGATAAGAGACTGTCAATGGATAATGGACCAACTCCCCACCTTGAAGGACAAAGAGGAGATTATGCCCCGATTACTCTCGTTCCTGGTGATCCAAAACGCGCCCGATTTATAGCAGAAAACTATCTAGATGACGTTCGTCAAGTAAATAGTGTCCGCGGCGCCGACGGCTTTACAGGTGAATTTAATGGGGTTCAAATTTCAGTGCAATCAGTTGGGATGGGAATCCCCTCGGCGGCGATTTACTATACCGAGTTGATCCGTTTCTATGGAGTGCAAACGCTTATTCGCGTCGGGAGCTGTGGAGGGCTCTCAGAATCCGTAGGGTTGGGAGACATCATCTGCGCTACAGGTGCTGGAACAGACTCAGCTGCTATTACTACTTTAAATAATGGCCTTACTCTGCCAGCAGTCCCTAACTGGGACCTTTTCGCTTCCGCTATGCGCTTTGCTGAGGAAAAGGACATAGAGCTCGTTGCAGGTCCAGTTTTTACCTCTGACCTTTTTTATGGCCCCAGCACAAATATCTTTGACGAATTGGGTACAAGGGGGATTTTGGGTGTTGAAATGGAAGTCGCTGGGCTTTTCACTATTGCAGCCCTTGAGGGAGTTAAGGCTTTAGCTCTCGTGACGGTAAGCGATGATATTGTGCGGAATGAGGTTATGAGTTCAGCGGATAGAGAAAATACTTTTGATGAAATGATTACAATCGCTCTGGGCGTTGCTTCAAATCAAGCGGAATAACTTTTAGTTTCAAAGTTTTTCCAGCAGCAGGGACTTACGTTCTATTTCGTTGAGCCCTCCCCAGATACCATGCTGTTCGCTGATTCGAAGAGCGTAATCGAGGCAGTCTTTTTTCACACTGCACGAGTTGCATATAGATTTTGCTCTATGTTCGCGTGCTCTTTTGACTTCTTTACGTTCGAAATGTGGAGGTGGAAAAAAGACGTGAATTTGTGGGCCGCGACACGCTGCCCTGTAGTGCCAGCTTGCATCGTCTAATAATGCACTCACATTACCCCCTAGTCGGAACCTAGTCAGCGTTAGTTGGTTGTGGCAAGAAAAAAAGGAGATTTCATCAAAAAAGTGCAGAAAACACGAAAAAGGCCGCTCTTTTGACTCCTACCAGCCTATTTAATGACTGGAAAAGCTATTTATTTACCTAACGGAAAAAAATATGGCATTTCGGTCAATGATCGACAGAAAATGTTGATCTACCCTTAATATTTTTCAGGTGTTTGGCTGGGATGCGATTTTTGTAATCGCGAACCGTCCGCGGATCATAATTGGCATCCCCCTGAACATCAGAACAAGTAAGCCTACTATCCCTACTACCATCGGAATCCAGGACATTTGAACACTCGTTTCAGGATAGAGGAAAACAGTTCCGAAAATAAAAGCTACCTCCCCAACTAGTGTCCAAAATCGGGGAACGACGGTTTGTATATCAATAGCGAAAGCAATCATTGAGATGAGGATCAGCACCAGGGCCCATAATCGTATCGGCAACACAGTTAACCCATAACTACTAAGCGCTAAGACAACGGCGCCAATAGCGCCCGCGATACCTACTCCTATAGAGAAAAATTCGAATATAAGGAGCACAAGACCAGAAATTAACAGGAGGTATGTTACTGGAGGGCTAGCAATGGTATGCATGAGCTGATCAAGGAGTGCGAGGCCGCGAATCTTTGTCTGTGTTAGTGGGGACAGTCGAGGTCCTTGATCGGTTGAAATCACCTCAGAAATAAAGCTATCTCGGGAGACGAGAAAGTCGCCCAGCGTCGGGTTCGCACATCGGGCGATTTGCTGCTGAGGCGTCAATGAATTACCTAATTCATCTATTTCGACTTTTTCGCACCAGACAACTCCCTTCTCAATTGCCTGTTCCCAATCAAATGTGGTTGATTTAAGCAATTCGTGATTTTCTCCCCAAATCTTTCCAAATGTGCCTGGGTCAAGCACTTGTTCGCCTGTGTTTCCAACGCTTGACCCGATAGAAACGCCAACAGAATCAGCGACGCTAATAAGTTGGGCGACTTTTCCATGAGCTGATGACCCTGATGGCCCGACCCACACATCTATTGGTACTGAAGAATTTATGATCTGCAGCGCTATTTTGTTCAGTTCGGTGTCAGAAATCACAGCCTGTTTTGAGTTGACTTGTAAGATCAGTGCTCGAGCACCGTTTCGTTGAACCTCATCAAGTGCTTCTGAGACGGCAGAAGAGAGAACTTCATCGAGAAGGCCACTTACTTCGAAAACTTCTACGAATCCGGCGTTTTCCGATTGGGATTCTTGGGCATGAGCATCAGAGATAATCACAGAGGAAAAAAACGAGACGAGTAAGAGTGTCGCTATTGTCCAGCTGGTAGGACGACGCAGAGTTGAGAAAATCCGGGGGGAAACCATTTTGTTAAAGATTATTCCTGCTCGGTCCTACCTAGAGCTTCCATGGCTTCTTCATGTGTTTCTGTAACTGGGACGATCTGATCGAATCCTGTTGTCCGTAGGAGTCCCATGAGCGATGCTCTTCCGCAGGAAACTACTACAGCTCCATCATTTTCACCTGCTTTTCGGATTGCGCCAATAAGTGCCCCTAAACCTGCCGAATCCATGAATGGAACTTCACTAAGGTCAATGAGTAACTGGGAAACAGAAACCAAATTTCCTAAAGCTTCTCTGAACGAATCGACGGTATATGAATCTATTTCTCCAATCGGACGGCAAATACTGAAATCTTCGTCGCCTTCTACTTGAATATCTAACACAGTTCCTCCACAAAGATACCTTAGGCGCGGAGCCTACTCGCATTTGTGCAAGAACACACAGGAAAAGAAAGATTTTGCTCTACTAAAGGTTCAAAGAAAACATGGAGGCAAGGGTTGTCTCAGAGTAGTCTTCTTATATGCCTCATATTTTGGTCGCGACAGACTCAGACGATGTAGCCGAAGAAACATTTTCCGCTCTAGCAACATTTGGGACAATTGTAAGTAGGGTGCGAAAAGGGCAAGATGTGCGTCCTGTAGTAAAGGAGCTTGAACCTGATTTGGTCATTCTTGATCTTCAAATTGGAAATATGGGCGGGGTTGCAACCAGTATCGACCTACGGCATGAGGCTCAAGCGGGAAGATTAAAAGAAGTTAAAATCGTCATGTTGCTTGATCGTGAGGTTGACAAGTGGATCGCTGGTGAAGCTCAAGTCGATGCTGAGCTTGTAAAGCCGTTAAATGCTCTACAGCTTCGAAAAACAACTGATTCGTTGCTCGACGCATAAAAATTATTCTTGTCGGGTAGGCGGGATTTGAACCCACGACCTCCTCGTCCCGAACGAGGCGCGCTACCAACCTGCGCCACTACCCGTTTGCAGCGTCGATGGTACCCGATGATACACAAATACAGACACACTGAAGTTCTGAGGAGTTATCTTCGACATCAAGATAATGGTTCAGGGCAGTAAAGTGCTATAGGTATGGAAGAAAACAATGGCCAATCTTCGTCTGAGGACCCAATCAGTGCAGATGCTTCTTGGGAGGATTCAGAATATCTCGAATGGGTCCGAGAAAGGGAACAGGAAGCTCTAGAGGCGAAACTCCCGAAAAAAGTAACGTTCAAAGAAATAGTCTTCACCAGCGTCTTTGTTCTTATCATCCTTGCAGTAGCGATTTATCTCCCCTTTAAAGCAATCACTGGGGATGCAGGCGACCATAAAAGCTATTCGTTGTGGGTGGAAGACTTATCTGCAAGAACGGAACTTGTGGTTGCCGAATACGTATTTTTAGGAAGTAACCAAGTTTCGGGTGTGTATTTCGGCCGGGAGGATCTGATCATTATCGAGCGTCATGCTAATTCAACTACCTATATCCATGAATTAGCTCATGCGGCGGATAAGGAAAATTATTTTGGGTGGGAGGAAGATTTGAAAGAGAGGCTCTATTCAACATTTGCCTCTGAACAACTTTCTTCCTCGCTCTTAGAGGGAGCTTCACGTCAGAAAATACGTTCTGAGCTATTCGCTGATGCGGTGCTTTTTATTGAAACGGGAAAGTGTGGAAGTTACTTCAGTTCATTGGGCTGCCATGCTCTAGCGGTCACAACAAAAGATTTCGTAAAAGATAACAACATAGAGCTCATCGAATTAGATTCGGAAGTTGATTACATGACACCCGATACGATTATTGATGGCCCAGTGACGAAATCATCGAATATTACTCACTTCTCATAGCAGTAGCCTTTAAACAGGGTTACTGTGTTCTCTTGTAATCCCAATATGGTTGGGTGGAAATTCGACTTGGAGTGATATGGATTTTAAGGAATTTCAGGATCATATAGAAGAAACTTATGGTGAGAGTGATCGAGAGCGAGGCATCCCTATGAGTGTCGCATGGCTGGCTGAAGAGGTTGGTGAGTTAGCTCAAGCTATACGAAAAGGTACCCACGAACAACGAGTTCACGAATTCGGAGATGTCTTGGCTTGGACTTTTTCCCTTGCTAACCAAGTAGGTGTAGATATTGAAGAAGCGATCCAACGTTATATCGATTCTCCTCCGTAGACACCTATTCCATGGAGAAGGTGCATTAAAGGTTGCTGAGGTTATCAATCGTTAATTTAAATTAAGGATTCTGCGATTTGGACAGCGTTTAATGCCGCTCCTTTTCGCAAATTGTCTCCAGATAGAAACAAGCTTAAACCATTTTCAAATACAGAATCTAGGCGAATCCTTCCAACGTATGTTGAATCGTTCCCAGCTGTTTTCAGCGGAGTGGGGACTTCATCTAGGACAACTCCGCTGCTTTCGCGCAGAATAGTTTCAGCACGTTCTTTAGTGATTTCTTTTTTGAAGCCAGCAGTAATAGCTAATGAGTGTCCGGTATAGACCGGGACGCGGACGCAGGTTGCTGAAACATTTAAATCAGGTAGTTCTAGGATCTTTCTACTTTCATCGCGGAGTTTTTGTTCCTCGTTTGTTTCATTTGATCCATCATCAACGAGCGAACCGCAAAATGGGACAACGTTATATGCAATTGTTTCAGCGAAGCTCTCTCCGGTAGGGAAAGACACAGCATTTCCATCATGGGTTAATTTTTTTCCTTCTGTACCTGCATGTTCGATTTGACGCTCGAGTTCGTCAACGCCTGCTAGTCCAGCTCCGGAAGTTGCCTGATAGGACGAGAAAATAATCCTATCTAACTCTGCCTCAGTATCTAGGGGTTTGAGAACTGGCATAGCGACCATAGTTGTACAATTTGGGTTGGCTATAATCCCCTTCGGTATGTTCTCTAAGGCATGTAAATTCACTTCAGGTACCACTAGGGGAACGTCTTTATCCATTCTCCAAGCTGAAGAGTTATCGATGACTGTTACTCCATAGGACGCGACGACTGGCGCTAAGTCCTTTGAGATTCCTCCACCAGCTGAAAAAAGTGCGACATTGAGACCTTCCCAGCTTGCTGTCGCTGCATCTTCAACAGTTACTTCTTTGCCGTCAAAGAGAATTGTTTTTCCTGCGCTTCTTTCAGATGCGAAGAACCGGATGCTAGTTATAGGAAAATCACGGGCGATGAGGATTTCTCTCATTACGGAACCTACTTGACCAGTTGCTCCAACTATTCCGATATGCATACTCATGAGAATACACACTTGAGGCAACAAACGGCGCGGTATTAGTAATCAATCGGGTAGGAAGTAATCTGCTTTATCGCGATAGCCAGTATTCGGTGATGTTTTCTAGTGCGTCTTCGAAGATGGGCCTGGAATTAATCACGGAATCTTTTGAAAGAGCGGTAAATGGGGTTTGAATCGTTTTGGAGATTCTCTCGGCCTTTATCTCATCTTCCTCGTAGTTACTTCCAGAGAAAAAGGCGATTAGTTCCTGTGTTGTTTGTTGAGATTGAGGTGAAGGTGTCTCTTCGAGGTGAACGAATTGTTTGGGAAATTGTTTTCGGAATGCATCAATTGTTTTCTTTTTTTCTCCGTCGATTCGACGAACAGAGCTCCACTCTTCCGTTGAGGGATCGCCTGTATCTGGTGGGGTTTGTGATTTAGCAGCGCTAATTCCACGCCAAATTAAAAGCACGTTGTGGTCGTCGTCTATCGCCTTTGTGAGTTCAAGAAGAGCTGCTATTTCATGTTTACATGGTGAAGCCCATTCGGGGCATACATGATGAATTTGTACGTCGCCTACTTTTGGTACTGCTTCAAAAACGTTTCCATGTCGAACTGCATTGTGAATATTTTCATTTGCCGGACTGACATGAATCGTGACATCAAATCCGCGTTCACGCCCATCATCAACTTCGAAGGAGGCACTTCCTGATTCGACGAACATATCATGTACGGCTCCTCTTCGTTGAATCCCGACGCCTGGGCCAAGCGGATCTCGGTAGTCTGCAAGGGCCGACACCAGTTTCTTCATCGCTTTACCTGTTTCTGTCTGCGGCCTTATCATCCGTCGACCGCCTCTGCGATATTGAGAGA
Organism: Acidimicrobiales bacterium; assembly: GCA_029244605.1. Taxonomy (GTDB): domain Bacteria; phylum Actinomycetota; class Acidimicrobiia; order Acidimicrobiales; family UBA8592; genus UBA8592. Next base: position 7,214 of record JAQWQL010000112.1, read on the forward strand.
TAATACTTCACGCAGCTGTTCGGTATTCATATCGGTAAACCAGTCATCTCCTGTACCAACACTTCTATCAGCAAGTTCTTTTTTGTCGACTAGAAGTTGATCTATTTTCTCTTCGAGTGTTCCTTGGCATACGAGTTTGTGGACAAAGACTGTTTGGTTTTGGCCTATTCTCCATGCTCTATCCGTCGCTTGGTCTTCGACAGCTGGATTCCACCAGCGATCATAGTGAATGACGCGATTTGCTGCGGTTAAATTTAATCCGGTTCCGCCAGCTTTAAGAGAAACGAGAAGAACGGGTGCACCTTCTCCTGCTTGGAAAGATGTAATCATTGAATCACGTTTCGTTCTCGGCACTCCTCCATGTAAGAAAGGTGGTTGTTGGCCGAGAATCTCGGTTAAATGTTCTGCTAAGAGTTCACCCATTTCTCTGTACTGGGTAAAGACAAGTAGCTGCTGGTTAGATCCCAGAATATCTACAAGGAGTTCTTCTAGTCTTGTAAGTTTTCCGGATCGACCTGCAATAGCGCTTCCATCTGAAAGGAATTGTGCTGGATGGTTACAGATTTGCTTTAATTTCGTCAGGGTTGCGAGAATCAGCCCTTTTCGTTTCATACCTTCGCTCTTTGAGGCTTCGTTAAGGAAGTCATCGAGAACCGCTTTGTATAGTGCAGCTTGCTCGTGAGTGAGTTTCGCCCAAGCAATCTGTTCAATTTTCTCCGGTAGGTCCGGGACGAGGCTTTTATCATCTTTTGTTCTTCGGAGGATAAAGGGGTCGGTAAGGCGCCGCATATTCTCCAATGCTGCCATGTCCTTACGGGTCTCAATCGGGGTAGCAAATTTTTCTCGGAACCATGAAATGCCTCCAAGCATTCCTGGATTGACAGCATCAAGGATTGCCCATAGTTCTGAAAGCCTATTCTCGACCGGTGTTCCTGTTAACGCTATTTTCTGATTTGCTTGGATCTCTCGAACAGCTGCTGCCGCGTTTGTATGGTGGTTTTTTATAAATTGGGCCTCATCACAGATAAGTAAATCCCATTGGACTTGAGACAAATCAGCGATATCACGTGTCGCTGTCGCATAAGTAGTCACAACAATATCGGACTCCTGAATGGATTTGATCAGAGACACTCCTGTCGGGCGCCCTCCCCCATGAGCTACAAAAACATTGAGGCTCGGAGTGAATTTCTTTGCTTCGGATTCCCAATTGTGAACCACTGAAAGCGGACAAATCACTAATGTTGGTTGCTTGGTGCTTCGAGTTAAGATGTGCGCTAATGCTGTAGGGGTCTTTCCTAGCCCCATGTCGTCGGCTAGGCAACCTCCTAATCCGAGTTTGCTGAGAAATTGAAGCCACGCAAGCCCTCTCCGCTGATACGGTCGAAGTTCTCCTGAGAAAAGATCTGGTTCCTTAACTTCCTCGAGAGATTCATCAGGTAATCCTTCGAGGAGTTGCACAATCCATTCTTCTGCAGCAGTGGTTTCCGTAAACAGTATTTCAGAGTGTTCTTCAACACGATTTTCTTCATGGGTTTCTTCTGAACTAAACCGGAGTAGCTCTGCGGGCGACAGCAAATTAGCTTTTTTCTTCCTTTGGGATAAAACTTCAAGCGCTGTTTGAGCTTGATTCGCATCAATATTGACCCATTGTCCTTTTAACTGAACCAAACCGGTTTTCGCTTCGGCAAGAACTTTAAGATCGCCTTCGTTGAGGGGGCTATCGCCAAGAACGATGTTCCAATCAACATCTACCATTGCTACTCCGAGATTCGAAGAGACTCCGCCTCGTTCACTAGGAGTTGCTTCGCCTACTAGTTTGAATTGGGTTCGTATGAGGCCCTTTGGGACAAGAATGGGAACTCCTGCAGCTTCACATAGATGTAAACCATCGAGTAATAAGATTGATGCTTCAGAAAAACTAAGGTCGAGTTTCCCTGTGTGAGCTTCAGCTTCGATCCTGTCTAGACCAGGTACAGAGTTTGCCAGACGTTGTGAAATTTGAAGAATATGTTGTCGAAGCGGATGTAGAGACTTTCCATTAGTTATTTGTTGAGCCAAAGTTGTTTCTTCCCAACATTCGTTCCATGAAACAATCAACGAGGGGTCTTCCGTAGAGTAAGTCTCAAACTCTAAAGTCCAGAGGTCCTCTTCGTTTCCAGGGATAAGTCGTCCTCTGCAATTAACGGAGGGTACTCCTTCAAGATGGGATTTCACCTTCCCTAAGTCAGAGCTGATTTTGAGAAAAACAAGCTCATGTTGCTCAGCGTCTGCCTCGATGTTTCCGATTGGGTCGTAAAGACCTGCCATGACTCGCCGCAAGGCAGTCACTGAAGCCTTTCTAGATCGGGGAAATGTTGCTTTCCATCCTGAATATTTCAGACCAATCCGGCATGCTGCATCTGCGAGATGTTGGACGATGGAATAAGTTGAGACTCCTAGCGACGATGCGATCACAGGTGGTTTAGATTTCTCCAATTGTTCGATTTGTGCGACTACAACTGGATCGCTGATGAAACCCCAAGAGGCCTTCCAGTGAAGACCTTCAATTTCAAGTTCTGGAATAACATATCCATTTACGACCAGGTCAAGACTAAGTTCTACAGCTGCATGCAACCACCGGAGCGAAGGGGACCAACGACTTGTCGGATGTTTGGAGGCGAGAAGTTGAACTACCTCGGAGGAGTCTGCAATGAGACCTCCCACTGAAATATTTCCATGTCCTGGTATTTCTACGTCTATAGTCTCAGTTCTTGCATCTCGAGTAGACCACTGATTTCCCAAAAAACCCGCTGCAAGACGACGAAGGCTTCTACTAGGTATGGCGTGATTTTCTTCCCATCCCCAAAAAGCAGCGTTATCTCCTACCCAGGTTACGTGAAGGGAGACTTGTAAGGTTTGTTCAACGATGGGCCTTCAGCCTTTATCTAATTCAAACGCCTGATGAAGCGCTACGGTAGCCCGTTCAACATCCTCTCTTGCAACCACGCACGATACTCGGATAGCTGAGGTAGAGATCATTCCTATATTTATGCTTTCATTGGAGAGGGTTTCAAAAATTGTTGCCGCAACGCCAGGGTTACTCGCCATTCCTGCTCCAACAACTGAAACCCTGCCGACGGTATTGTCTGTATCGACACCCTGCGCTCCAATGGCATTTGCTGTTTCGGAGGTGATTTCTTTTCCGATATCTAATTGCTCGGAGGGAACGGTAAATGAAATATCAGTTACCCCTTGTTCAGACGTGTTTTGAACGATCATGTCAACATTGACACCTTGATCAGCTAACGGCCGAAAAAGAGATGCTGCAATACCTGGTTTATCAGGTACTCCATAGACGGTGACTTTGGATTGTGAGGTATCGGGCACAACTGCCGAAATAATTGGTTTTTCCATGTTTGGTTCCTCCTTTGAAACCCATGTTCCTGTCTCCCAGGTGAAAGCTGACCGCACGTGTAAAGGAACATCGTATGATCTCGCTACTTCAACCGACCGCATTGCTGGCTTTGGACATCCAACAGC
>JAQWQL010000009.1 GCA_029244605.1 Acidimicrobiales bacterium
ATACAGCTTTTTCATTAGCTAGAGCTCTAAAAAAACGTTCGAACCCAATCCAAAATATTCTGATACTAATTAATGGCGGTCAATTGAACCAGTTAGAGCTTCGTGATGAATTGTATGATGACTTCTGCCTCACTCCCTTTCACCCTCAGGAACTTCATGCACGACTAAAGCACCTTTTCTGGAAAGGTGGTCAAGGTACTCGTGGAAATACGATTTCGTACAACGATCTCGTCTTGAACGTGGAAACATATCAAGCTGCAATTCAGGGGAGGCCTCTTGACCTTACATACATGGAATATGAATTGCTGAAATTTCTTGTATCCCATCCTGGGAAAGTCTTCAGTCGTGAAACTCTTCTATCTCGCGTTTGGGGGTATGACTATTTTGGTGGCGCGCGAACAGTTGACGTCCATGTGCGTCGCTTAAGATCAAAATTAGGTGAAGAGTACGCCGGACTGATTCAAACGGTACGTTCAGTGGGTTACAGTTTCGGCCAATCTAGATGGAGTGCTTAGAGCACTTAATATCTTAGGTTCTCTCATGATAGAACTATGATTTTCCGCCGGGATTAGCTCTTCTTTCAAATCTGACTAGTTATTAAAGTCTTTCCTGCTTAATTCATAAAGTTCAGAACCCTCATGTTCTCGATCAACATTTTTTTGAAGGATGGTCCCTAAAATTCCACTAAATAGGAGGCCGGTCATGATTATTGATACAGGTACTACTACGGAGAGGAGGATGATAATGATTACAGTGCCAGCCATATTCTTTCCATTGTAAAATATTTTCTTGTTTTAATCATATTTTCGCCCAGGCTTCAATCTCGATAATTGCGCTAAGAGGAAGCGCTGCTACAGCTACTGCCGATCTGGCGGGACTGTGCCCTGCGAATTCGTCAATGTAAATTTCGTTCATCTGGTCATAGTCGTTTATGTCGGTAAGGAAAACTGTTGTTTTAAGAACGTTGCGTATGGTTGCATCTTCTGAGGCAAGTAAGCGTTTGAGATTGGCAAAGAGTTGCCGTAGTTGGGGTTCGAGGCCCCCTTCGACCAGAACGCCATCAAGGTGTCCCACTTGGCCAGAGACAATGATCCAATCCTCTGATCGTACGATAGGAGTATAGGGTCCAGCCGTTATTTCCATTCTTCTAGCGTACCTAACAATGTGAAACGAGGTGAGGGATAGAAGCCTATAACTGTGCCTAGCTGCCTGTAAGCAGTTACGTTTATTTTTATGCCGAAGTTATACTCTGAACTTCAAAGACGCTCTATTCCTCGGAGATCGTTCTTGGCTGGCGCTGGATGTGCGTTCTTGTTCTCATCGTGTGCAAGCAACCCAGGAGAAGCATCCAACGGTGGTGTTTCTATTGATGAAGTACAATTTTTGCAAGCTGGTTTTGCCGATGGTTTTACAATGCCTTCCACAGTTGTCGCTGGAAAGCCACAACGCGCTCCATTCTTCCTATATGGATCTGATGGTCTTCCCATCGTGAATGAACTCCCCACTGAAATTATCGGAGAGTTGATACTTCCGTCTGGCTCATCACGGGAAGTAACTTTACGCCAGTTAAACGAAGGGATTCCTACTCCGTATTTCCTCCTAGAATTTGAAGTCTCTGAAGATGATAAAGGCACTTGCCAGCTAAAGGTTGATAATCAGGGATCGGCTCAAGTTATTGAATTCCGAGTTATCGGACCAGAGGAAACTGACCTGTTGCAAGTCGGTGAAGATATGCGCTCTGTTGATACACCGACCGTTAGTAATGCTGGAGACTTTGATCCACTTTGCACTCGTTATGAACCATGTCCATTTCACGAGATAAATCTCAAAGACGCTCTCGGAAATAAACATCCAACAATACTTTTGGTTTCTACCCCAGGGTTCTGTCAGACAAGCATTTGCGGTCCAGTGCTTGAACTTTTAATTGAGTTACCTAAAGGTCCGAATTGGAATATAATCCACGCTGAGGTTTATACCGAACCAGCAAAAATAGCTGAAGGTGGTGACCTTCAGAAATTGTTATCACCAGTCGTTAATACATACGGCCTGAATTTCGAACCATGCTTCATTGTTGCCGGAAGTGATAACAAGGTATTGACGAGATTGGATTATGCTTTTGACAAAAGCGAAATGAGAAAAGCGTTAGATGAGATTATTTGATGGATTAGCTAAAGCTTTGTCCGCAGCCGCAGGTCTTTTGCGCATTTGGATTATCGATACTGAAACCGGACTGATCTAAGCCATCTTTATAATCTAATGTTGCCCCTTCAAGCAGCATGGAACTCGATGGGTCCACAACTACTTTGACATCGCCGTATGTAAGTGTTTGATCATCGTCGGTTATGTCAGTATCAAAAAACATTTCATAGCTAAAACCAGAACAGCCTCCTGGTCGGACAGCAACACGCAACGCTAGCTCTTCTTCAGGTTCTTCTTTTATGAGTTCATCAACTTTCGTTGTAGCTGCATCAGTAAGAGTTATCATTTTTTCTCCTTAAAAAAACTCGCATACCTAGTATATTGTGAATCCTCACACAGGGGAAGGTGAATGGTTGAAAATTTTCAAGATATTATTCATATATGGAGTTATCCGACCTTTCTGAAGTGGAATCGAAAGTATTAAACCAACTTCAAGGTGTTGTAGACCCAGAACTTGGATCAGATATTGTCGATTTAGGGATGGTCAAAGGTGTTGTCCACCATGATGATGGCCATGTACTTGTCACCGTCGCACTTACAACATCGGGGTGTCCTCTTCGTGCTCAAATACAAAGAGATATTCGGTCAAAACTTTCCCATATTCCAGAAGTTACCAATGTGAAAATTAACTGGACAGAACTTACCCAGAGTGAGAAATCGGAAGTCATGGCTCGAGCTAGGTTAAATATTTCTCAAGAGGAAACCGTGACGCAGATCCCTCGAACAGCGAAATCTATTATGGTCGCTTCAGGAAAGGGAGGAGTCGGGAAATCTTCCATAAGCGCAAATATTGCTTCCGGCATAGCGCACCGTGGCTTGACCGTAGGGGTGCTCGATGCTGACATATGGGGGTTCTCTATCCCACAAATGCTGGGACTCTCCGGACGATTAGAAGGTGACCAAGAAACAAGAAAAATACGACCCATCGAGAAGCAGGCCGGTTCGGGTCTTCTGAAAATTGTCTCTATGGGTTTTCTAATCGATGAGGAGTCATCTTCTTTAAATTGGCGTGGCTTGATTCTTAATCGTGCAGTTCGTCACTTCCTCGAAGATGTCGAATGGGGACATCTCGATTACCTAATTATTGACATGCCTCCAGGAACTGGTGATGTTCAGATGGGGTTAGCAAAAATGCTCCCTCGCTCTGACATGATCGTTGTCACAACACCATCAAAGACAGTTCAAAATGTAGCTGCAAGAGTAGCAAATATGGCTAGGAGCTATTATTTGCGCATTGCTGGAGTCATTGAAAATATGTCTTACTTTATTAATGAAGACGGGGAAAAATATTTCATCTTCGGTAAAGGCGGAGGGAAAGATCTCGCTGAAGAACTAGGCGTCCCTCTTCTAGGTTCAGTCCCCATAGATGAGAACGTTAGTAAGGGGTCTGATCAAGGAAGTCCGGTAATTCTTAGCGATGGACAAGCTTCTAGTGCTCTAAATGACATTGTTGACGTTATCATCTCCGATGCTGTTCCTTTGAACACCATTACGGACTGTTCTGCTTATATAGAGCAGGAAACCGCTGTGAAACTCAATGGATCGTCCACCGAGAACACCAAGATCTCTACCGAACCTTCCAACCAGATTTAAGCTGTTTAACTGCTTTCTCAGATGCTAATTTTTCAAGATGGACTTCAATGTTGCTAACAAGAAGTTCGATCTCATCGGGGTCATCAACTTTAGAATATTGAGCTGCAACTACTTCCTCTGATGATGTTGCGCCCCCTTTGAGCGCTTTGACGATCAAGTCATCGGTTGACGAATACCGTTCCAGAGTTGCGGCAATCGCTGCTTTAGGGTCTTCAACGACATGTCCGAATGCAGGCGCAATTCTTCGTAACCGCATTTTTGAAGCCCTATTAATATTCTCAACAGCCAACGAGAGGTCTGCCTGCCCCGAGACCAATGGAACTGTCCATTCTTCTGATATTAATTGACCAGATAGTAATGTTCGTTCCTCTTCTAATAAAAAAGTTCGATGATCTGCGGTCGGTCCGCTCATTTCATGAGCAGTGAGACGGAATTCTGTTCCAAGAATCGTGTTTCCATCTTTGGGGTCGAACCATTCAGCGCCCGTTCGATCAATCATTGCATCGACACCACCAGCATGGGTAGGGTCAGAACATGTTGTGGTGACCCATCGAATCCGGTCGCCACCGCAGCCGACAACAGAATCTAGATGGGAACTATTTTCTGGACCGGGATCAATTACAACTATCTCATCAATACCAACGAGGTATGTGTTCGTTCCATAGGAAGTTCGAATACTTGGATTCAAGCCCAGTATTCGTCGAACGAGTGGACTTAGAGCTCTAGCCACACCAGGGACGATGGGTTCAGGTCCTAAATCTTGTTCTTCTTCTTCTCCAAAGTTTATTTTTGCCATATTAGCTCTCCAGCGAAGGTGGTTCACGAAGATCATCATCTTCTCGGCGTAAGTCAACGATTTCAATGTCACTGGCTTCCATGTCAAAGAATTTTCCGCGACGGAAATTAGCTTTGGTTTGCGTTGAGTTTTGCCCAGTTGAACTAAATGGCTGATTAACAATTCGTTTAAAGAACAAGTGGCGAATTATTGGTCGTGTTAGTGGGAAAAGAAGCAACAAACCAAAAATATCTGTAATAAATCCAGGGGTAAGCATGAGAACACCAGCGATTAGAATCAAACCTCCGTCTAGAAGTTCCTTATTTGGAATCTGTCCTTGGACAAGCTGAAACTGAATTTTTCTGATGACTCCCATCCCTTCCGATTTCACTAACCACGCCCCGAGAATGCTGACAATGAGTAGCAGGGCGATGGTTTCTAGAATTCCTGTTTTTTGAGCGACTTCAACTATTACCAAAATTTCAGCTAGAGGTACGGCAAGAAACAAGAGGAGCAGAAGAAAAAACATCACTTTCATTCTACGAGATGAACTGACTGCTTTGACTTTTGGGGGAAGGTCAAAAGAAAAAAATTAGATCCAGCCGGATTCCTTGATGATCAAGGTGTAATCAGTTCTAGAGTCAAGGTATGGGAAAAAAACCTCCTTCGGTAAATAACTTGGCGTTATCTTTACAGAATTCAGGAATTCCGCATGAACTTTTAGTGGAACAAGCTCGTTCCGCTATAGCGGCAGGAGATTGGGAGAATATAGAAGAACGCGTGGAACATCTTCAACGTTCTTTCATTCAACCTGTTGTAAACGCAACAGGAGTGCTTCTTCATACGAACCTTGGAAGAGCTTCTTGGGAATCTCCAGAGTCGAATTTCTCTTCAAATATTGAATTTGATCTCGCAAGCGGCAATAGAGGGTCTCGACAAACAGGTATCGGAAATCTTTTTGCCCAATTATGCGGAGCTGAATCTGCAATGGTTGTAAATAACTGTTCTTCAGCGGTGCTGCTAGTTTTATCTGCGTTAGCTTCCGGAAAGGGAGTTGCGATTTCTCGCAGTGAACTTGTTGAGATTGGAGGTTCCTTTAGGGTTCCTGAGATTCTTGAACTATCGGGTGCAAACCTCGTGGAAGTTGGGACAACAAATAAAACACGTTTGGTCGACTATCAAAAGGCAATCGATGCTCATCGCGACGTCGCAATGTCCCTCAAAGTCCATCAATCAAATTACAAAATTGTTGGTTTCACAGAAGAAGCAACTGTTGAAGAGCTCACCTCCTTGGATCTACCACTTGTCGTTGATATCGGATCTGGTTTACTGGACTCGAGTTGTCCTTGGTTAAGTTCTGGGCCGCCGAAGTGGTTGGCAGGAGAGCCGGCAGCAAAACAAACCCTTCTAGGTGGAGCTGATCTTGTCACTTTTTCATGTGACAAACTTCTTGGTGGGCCACAGGCTGGGATTATTGCTGGCAAGTCAGATTTAATTGAGAAATGTCTGCGGCACCCTTTCGCTCGAGTACTTCGACCAGGAAGCCACACGCTACTTTCGCTTCAAGAGCTAGCAATGCGCTACCTCCACCGAGATGGGGACGGAATCCCATTTTGGAAGATGGCATCTCTAGGGTTGGAAGAATTACGAATACGTGCTGAAAGGATGAATGCTGGGGAAATTGTCAGTGTAGATTCCATTCCAGGAGGAGGAACTCTACCTACGGTTGTTATACCTTCTATTGGATTGAAGTTTTCAGGGGACCGAAGTTCGGAACTACGTCGCGGGTTTAACGGAGGGCTACCAATTATTGCCCGTGTATCGGATGGAGATACGTACTTGGATTTTCGTACAGTTGACCCTGCTCATGATGAAATGATAGCTAATGCGTTAGGAAATCTGGATTAGCAGTGGTAAACCATGTTGTCTGTACAGCCGGCCATGTTGACCATGGAAAAATCTACTCTGATTC